>JAWOGX010000261.1:0-8965 GCA_046496455.1 Bacteroidales bacterium
CTCCCCGGCATTATTGACAACTTCGCCCTGGTAAGCTCCGGTAATTTTGATATCTGCATATTGGCCGGCAGCAATGAACCCGTCAACTATAAAGGAGGGATCCACGTATGGATTGATACTCTTGATGCGGAGAATGCCAACCTGATGATCCTTCTCAGCTATATCATTGCCGGGCACCCTGACTGGAGGCGACGCAGAATAAGGATTTTTGTCATCTGCAGGCCTGAAAGGGTTGAAGAGACTGAGCTCAAAATGAAGGAGTTGCTGAGCACCGGCCGCCTTCCTATCACCAGGAAGAATATTGAAATCATCATCCAGTCACCCGATGTCTCTTCCAAAGCATTGATCAACGAGCGGTCAAAAGATGCCGGGCTCACCCTGATCGGTATTCGTGAAGAGCTGCTTCGAAAAAACAAGACACAGTATTTCCAGGGGTATGATCCCCTGGGGATGACGCTGTTTGTCCATTCAAAAGATCAGAAAGAGCTCGAATAAACGATGCATAAAAATGTAGTTTTCTGTTATCATCTTTTTAAATTTGCCGATATATCCCTCCTCATGAAAATGAAAAACCTCTTCATCCTGATTTTCCTGGTTTCCTTTTACAGCACCATGCAGGGGCAAACCGTGGCTGCCCTTGCTTTCACCGCGCGCCATGACGGGTTGCACCAGCCCCTGGACAGCATCCGGGTAGCCAACCTTACCCGTGGCGGGGACACCACCCTTTACGGCACCGACACCTTGCTTATGCTCACCTACGGCATCGGCATCAGCGACCCGGGCGGGAAGCATGAGGGAGGTTTCGCGCTGCTCCCGGCTTATCCGAACCCTTTTCAGGGGCAGACAACCATACAGTTGATGGTTTACCGTGAGGAGACCTTTGTTTTCCGCACGGTTGACCTGCTGGGCAGGGAGAGGATACTGCTGCGCCAACGCCTTGTTCCGGGGCATCACCGTTTTGTATTCCGGGCAGGGAAAGAGATGCATCAGGTCCTTTCGGCTGAAACCCCGGGCCAGCGTGAAACGCAGCGCCTGATGCATACCGGAAGGGGGTGGGGGGAGTGCTCCATGGAGTATGGCGGCATGAGCAACATTGCCCTGGTTCAGCGAAAAGAGAGATCAGGGTTTCTTTGGGAACCCGGCGACAAGCTGCAGATGATCGGTTATGCCACACCGGTTCCCGGTCACCCGGCCAGTGATCTTTATGTGCAGTCCATCCTTCTGTCAAAACAGGTTACCTTTCAGCTGATCAACGGGTTGCCATGCCCGGGGATGCCGATTGTGACCGATACTTCAGGCATCCAATACCGCACCAGGGCCATTGGCAACCAGTGCTGGATGACGGAGAACCTCAGGACAACGCACTACCGTGACGGGTCACCCATTCCGCTGGTCACAGACAACCAGGGCTGGGTTTCCCTCTCCGGCGGCGCACGATGTTGGTACAGCAACGACTCCGCCGAATGGGCCGTTACCTATGGCGCACTTTACAACCATCCCGCCGTGGACCAGGGGAATCTTTGCCCTGATGGGTGGCGGGTGCCCACCGACAACGACTGGCTGCTGCTCGAAGATTTCCTTGGCGGCAACCCGATGGCCGGTGCAAAACTAAAAGCTTCCGGCACAGCGCACTGGGCATGGCCCAATGCAGGTGCCAGCAACGCCGTGGGGTTTACAGCGCTTCCGGGTGGTTACCGTGATCCGGGCGACGGATCCTTTCAAAACAAAGGGATCTCCGGCTACTGGTGGAATTCCTCCGGCCATCAGCCCCATACAGCCTGGTCAAGGAACCTGGGGCACCTGGAAACGGCACTCGGCAGGGAGGCCTCTGCGCTCCTGTCAGGGTTCAGCGTCCGCTGTGTCGTTGACGATCCGGCAACAGTGCAGCTTCCGGTCAAGGCATTCTTCAAGGCCGACAGCACCACCGTCTTCAGAACCTTACCCGTGCAGTTCATCGATTACTCTTCCTCCAACCCCACTTCGTGGAAATGGTTTTTCGGTGATGGTTCTTCCAGTACGCAGCAGCATCCGATCCATGCTTACAATGATACCGGCTCATACCAGGTCACCCTGATCGCCGGCAACGCCATGGGCTCCGATACCGTTTCCAAACCACAGTATATCCAGGTTATCCCACAAATTCCGGTGCAGGTGTTTGACATTGACGGCAACCCCTACGACACCGTCCATATCGGGGCACAGGTATGGCTATTGCAAAACCTCCGCACTACCCGCCTGAACAATGGCACCCCTATCCCACTCCGTGACGACGCCGTTATCTGGCAATACTATTCCAATCCGGGCAGGTGCTGGTTCCAGAACGATTCTACATCCTATGCAAACCTGTATGGCGCCCTCTACAACAGCTGGGCTGCCACTTCCGGGAATATTTGCCCCACAGGGTATCACGTTCCCAACAATGCTGAATGGAACACCCTGATCAACTATCTCGGTGGCACCGCGGTAGCCGGTGGTGCCATGAAGTCAACAGGCACCACCTTATGGCTCAGCCCCAACACCGGCGCTACCAACTCGAGCCGCTTCACAGCGCATCCCGGCTCCGTCAGGACCACCTCCGGCTATTACTACAATGCCGGTGCTGCCGCCTGGTTCTACTCATCCGACACCTACAGCTCAACCAATGGCTATGGCTACGCCCTCGCCTACAACGCCACCTTCGCCAACTCTGCCAACCACAGCAAGAAAGAGGGGTACTCCATCCGTTGCATCCGCGATACCATCACCGCCGGTTGCGTCCTCCCCACGGTGGTTACCGATTCAGCAAGCAACATCACCACCACCACCGCCAGAATTACCGGTACCGTGGGTTACGACGGCGGTACCGCCGTCTTTGCCAGGGGAATCTGCATCAGCACCTCCCCAAACCCGACCCTTGCCAATAACCATACTGTCGAAGGGGTGAACATGGGCACTTTTTATTCCGATTTCATCAACCTGATTGTGAATACCACCTATTATGTACGTGCCTATGCCACCAACGCCATCGGGACGGCATACGGCAATCAGATCACCTTCTCAACCGTCTCTTCGTTTACCTTGTACGACATTGACGGCAACGGCTACGATACCGTCCACATCGGCAACCAGGTGTGGATGAAACAGAACCTCAGGACCAGGCGTTACAACACCGGGGTCTCCATCCCGCTGATCACCTATGCCGGTGGCTGGGACGGACTCAACACCAACGGTATGTGCTACTACAACTACGATTCTGCCACCTATGCAGGCACCTATGGTGCGCTGTATAACTTCCACGCTGTCAATACGGGGATCTTGTGCCCTGTTGGCTGGCATGTGCCTACAGATGGGGAGTGGAGCATCCTCGACAACTACCTCGGGGGGCTCTCTGTCTCAGGCGGTGCCATGAAGGAGCCGGGGCTACTCCACTGGAACAGCCCGAACACAGGGGCCACCAACTCCAGCGGCTTCCTCTCCCTGCCGGGCGGGAACAACGGATTGACCGGATTGACCGGTGGACTGGGTAACTCTGCCCACTACTGGTCATCCACCATCACAGGGGTCTCCACCAACGCCTGGGGCCGCATTAACCTGTACAACGCTGCCTCCACAACCCGTCACAACCCTATCGTAAGATACGGATATTCAGTGCGCTGCATACAGAATTGATCAGGTTCCCGGGATCCTCCGGCACCCTCCCGGATGAAAGATTACCCGGTTTTGGTATCTTTGTGCCGGTTAGTCTGTGTGTTGTCAATTTATCTGTTACCGAATGACCCATTCCTCTAAAAAGACCCTGGTCAGACCAGGCCTGAGAATGTCAGACCTGGTCTTTGAAAACCCTGCCCTGCTGCGTCTGATGGAACATATGCAGATGGATTTCCTGGTGCACGACCACACCGTGTCACAGGTGTGTGCTGCTCACGGTATCCGGGAGGGACTCTTTATCATGCTTTGCAATCTCTATAACGGTCACCATCCTGCAACGCACGAAATCGATGCGGTGAATGCTGAAGAGCTCACTTCAGTGGTGGATCTGCTGAAACAGGCCCACCGGTATTACACCGAAGAGCAGTACCCGGCAATTACGAAGCTCATCAAAGCGTTGCAGGTGCTCAACAGCAGACCGGAAATCGGGCTTGTTGAAACATTCTTTGCCGAGTATTTTGCCGAAGTGCTGGAGCATCTGAATTATGAGGATGAAATTGCATTTCCATATATCATCGGCTTAACGACTCACCAGGCGGGTGACGGGCTGTTCTCCGTCAAAGAATATCTGGATCACCATACCGACATAGAATCGAAGCTTTCGGACCTGAAAGCACTGCTGCTTCAACACATCGAGGTGGAGGAGGACCGGAAGGTGAGGCGTATGTTGCTGATTGCCCTCACTGACCTTGAAACCGATCTGGAAATACACTCGCTGATAGAGGAGCAGATCCTGATTCCCGTTGTTGAACGGATGGAAAGGAGCATCAGCCATGAAAGGTAACCGGCACCGGGTAGTGATCATCGCCGAGCCTTCAGCTATATTGTTCGAAGGGTTGTCTGCCCTGTTACAACAGCAATGTGCAAATATAACATTGTCAAGGGTTAACGATCCTGAAGAGATCACCATGCTGCCTGAAGGGGAGCATCCGGGGCTGGTCATCATGAATCCTGGTTTGATTGCCAATCGTTTGAAGATGTTCAGAGCCCTGAAAAAAGGGTGCCCCAAAACCAGGTGGCTTGCGCTGGTGTACGGCTATTTCCCCAGCGAGCAACTGGCGCTGTTTGATGGTGTGATCGACATCGGTATCACCGGGGCCGACCTGTTGAAGCTTGTGGAGAGCCATCTCATGGTCGAACAGTCTTCGGACGAAGCTTCGGGACAGATCTCTGAACGTGAGACCGAGGTGCTGCTGTTGCTGGTCCAGGGGCTACAGAACAAGGAGATTGCCGATAAACTCAATATCAGCATCCATACGGTGATCAGTCACCGGAAAAACCTCACGCAGAAAACCGGCATCCGCAGCCAGGCAGGGCTGGTGATTTATGCGCTGTCGAACAAACTGGTGCCGATTGAAGCGCTGAAGCGTTAGGTGTTCGACCATGGGGAAACCGTGCCTTCGAGAACCTCAGGCATTTGCCGGTGCCTTCGAGAACCTCAGGCACCAGTGACTCTCAACTCTCGACTCTCAACTCTCGACTCTCAACTCTCAACTCTCAACTCTCAACTCATATCCATTAATCATTAAATGGGATTCCCCTATCCCTTTTTCCTCATTTCACGGGATTGCCGGTGCAGGGAACTCTGCCGTCCTTTGCACCTGCATTCAGCCGAAATAAATACAATAGAAATGATGAAAAAAATGATTGCCGTGGCGCTTTTGCTACTCCTGTCAGGTGGGATGGTGGCGCAACAAAAGGACACTACCGTCAGCGTTTTAGCGAATACATCCGGACTTCTCTCCCTGCATGCCGGGAAGTTGAGCATAGGGGGTTTCGGTGAAGTTCATTACAACCAGCCGCTTTCGAATCATATGCAGCAGGCGGGCCTCCTTGATATGCACGCCCTGGTGATCTCTTTGGGGTATAACTTTTCGAAGGAGACCCAGTTCGTCGCGGAGGTGGAATTTGAGCATGCCAATGAAGTCTGGGTGGAGCAAATGTACCTGCAGCACCAGCTTGGCCGTTTCGTCAGTTTCAGGGCGGGACTGCTGGCGATACCGATGGGGATCATCAGTGAATACCACGAGCCTGCCACCTTCAATGGTGTGGAACACCCGGTCATTGACAGCCGGATTTCCCCATCAGGATGGCGCGAGATCGGGATGGGCTTTGCCGGAACCATCCTCCCGGCTTCCCTGAAATACCAGGCATATGTGGTGAACGGTTTCAGCAGTTATGACGCCGATGGGTTGTTCAGCGCCGATCAGGGGTTCAGCAATGGAAGTATGAAAGGTTCGAAATCGTACATCACTTGCCCGAATATCACCGGGAAGATTGAGTATTCCGGCATCAGCAACCTCAGCCTGGGGTTGTCGGGTTATGCCGGCAAGAGCCATAGCAGCCTGTTGCACAATCTTCACAACGACAGCACCCACCTCCTTGCCAGGGCCGACTCCTCTGTGGTGGGGATTGCGATGGTGGGCGCTGATGCCCGTTTCGACTGGCAAGGGCTTGAGATGCGGGGGCAGCTCTATTATGCCGGGATCTCCAATACAGAACAGTACAACGCGTTCACGGCCGTCAACGGTAAGCCGAATAACCTGGGGAGCGCCATGATCGGATACTATGCCGAAGTGGGCTACAATGTGCTCAGGGGCTATAAAAACACACAGCGCGAACTGGTGCCTTTTGTGCGGTACGAGGTGTTTGATACCCATTTCAGGACCGCTGCCGATATTGAGCGGAACCCGATGTACGAAAATACGGTGATCACCTCAGGCATCACTTTCAAACTGAATCCCGGCGCTGTCCTCAAGGCCGATATGCAGTGGATGGGGAATAGTGCCGGTCAGTCGTGGAGTAAGGTGTTCAATGCCGGGATTGGCGTTATGTTTTAATACTGCTGATGAGGGACCGTTGCTCTTTGCCCACTGCAAAGCGCTGGCTCCGGCAGTTTATCGGGTACAATGGCACCTCCGAACTGGTAGTCGGCAAGAATGAGGATGCGATCAGCGGGGCCACAGTTTCGGTGCAGGGGATCACTGCGGATATCATCATTAAACAGGCGTTGTTCAGGTCTCTGGTCAATGCATCCTGATATTTTAAAAATCATATATTTGCATCCGCAATCGAATCAAAACAATCTTTAACAAATACACACGATGGAAAAAATCCTGGTAATCGGAAGTGCTGGTCAGATCGGTTCTGAACTGGTTATGGAACTGAGGCGCGTTTACGGAGCCTCCAATGTTGTTGCAACGGTACACTACACCAAGCCCCCGGCCGAGGTGCTGGAGAGCGGCCCTTTTGAGCATTTTGACGTGATGAACGTGCACCAGCTCTATGATGTGGTGAACAAGTACAAGATCAACCAGATCTATCACCTGGCTGCCGTTTTGTCCGGAAGCGCCGAAAAGAAGCCGATCCCGTCATGGGACATCAACATGCAGAGCCTGCTAAATGTGCTGGAACTGGCACGCAACGTGAAGATCGACAAGCTTTTCTGGCCCAGCTCCATCGCGGTGTTTGGCCCCACCACGCCACGCGAAAATACGCCACAGACCTGCACCATGGAGCCCACCTCCGTGTACGGGATGTCGAAACTTGCCGGTGAGCGCTGGGTTGAATACTACTGGAACAAGTACAAGGTGGATACACGCGGTATCCGTTACCCCGGCATCATCAGCTACAAAACCGAACCGGGCGGCGGTACCACCGACTACGCAGTGGAAATTTTCTACGAAGCAGTGAAGAACGGCAGGTACACCTCCTTCCTCTCCGAAAACACCAGGCTCCCGATGCAGTTCATGCCCGACTGCCTCAAGTCAACCATTGACCTGATGGAAGCCCCGCAGGAGAAAGTGAAGATCCGCTCCAACTACAACGTGGGTGGTATCAGCTTCAACCCCGCCATGCTGGCAGCCGAGATCAAAAAGCACATCCCGGAATTCGAAATTGATTACAAACCCGACTTCCGTCAGGCGATCGCCGACTCATGGCCGATGAGCATCGATGACAGTGTTGCCCGCGCCGACTGGGGCCTCACCGACGAGTACGACCTCGCGAAAATGACTGAAGTGATGATCCGCGAGATCAAGAAGAAATTCGGGAAAGAGTAGGTTTCGGATTTGTTTACCTCATAACATATTTAACCACAGAGTTTTAAGAGTTATAACGGAGTTCCACAAAGTTATCTTCTCCTATGCGCTGCGCGCAGCTTGTCTGCCCGCAGATAGCGGAGAGTCGAGAGTCGGGAGTCGAGAGTCGGGAGTCGAGAGTCGGGAGTCGAGAGTCGGGAGTCGAGAGGTCCATTAATCATTAACAATTAACCATTAACCATTAATTCCTCGTCGCTTCTTTCAGTGGCAGGTCCTCGCCGTTGAGGAGGCTTTTGATATCGGGGGAGACGGGGATGTCAGGCAATACCGGCAGGGGATTCAGAAGCTCATCATCGGAAAATGCCTCATACCGGATATTGGTGAATACCGAACCGCCCCCGGGTAACACTTCCATGGCGCTGAAAGCTGCACTGCCGGCGGTAGGTTCGCCGATCAGCACCACCCTGCCGGGTTGCTGACGCAGCAATTTCACAAACGTTTCAGCCCCGTTGGCTGTTCCCGGACCGATCAGAATCACCACCGGCTGCCTGATGGTATCACCGGTTTGCACAAAATGAACAGTATCCGCATCCTGGTACTGATACACGGTGGTGCTCAGGATCGACCCAAACTGCGTGAGTCCCCAATCCATACCGGCAAAAAAGTAGGGCAGGTTCCGCATGCCATGGCCCGGCAACACCAGGAATGCGCTGTCGGTAAATCTTGATGCCAGCTCTGCCGCAATGCCGGTATGCACCGGTTGACCGCTGTTCCGGAGGTCGATGATCACCTTACTGGCACGGGCAAGCTGCCTTGCAGGGGGGAAATGGTTCAGTATATCCTCATCAAACCGGTTGACCGTGACCACCGCAATATCCGGTGCCGGCCAGGACAGTGCAACAGGCTGTTTATCAGGGATGGGGCGCTCCCAATTGATCTTCCGTGGCCTGCTCCTCACAAACATCTCGTTTATGTTCCTGTTGTCGGGCGTCACATAATTGAGCAACACCTGCGTGTTCACCCACCCATCCAGCATCACCCCGAGCGCCGACGCCATCTTCGCCGGGGGGGTGGCGGCTGAAATATAGGGCAGCACCTCCTCTTCAAGGAACGCCCTGATTTCGAAACCGTTGACCCTTAGCACCTCAGAACCCACCGGGATTTTCTGCGCGAGCTGCCGGTCGGCGTTTACCACATAGAATTTCCCCCTGATCTCGCGGATCATCAGCGGAGGGGAA
>JAWOGX010000250.1:0-6756 GCA_046496455.1 Bacteroidales bacterium
CTGCTTTTCGCATCTATGGTAGCAGGAGGTGTTATTATGTTCTCCAGGCGTCGATTTCTCCAGATGTTCGCGCTCAGTGGCGCAGCCCTGCTCTTGCCTCCCATCAGGTTCGCCGTCGAGGCGGGACATGAACGGTGATGACAGTATCAGTTTGGCATCGTGGTCCATCATACTCTCAATCTCTATGATGAAATCGCCCTGCTTGAAACGGATGCTGTCCACCACATCATCATCACTGTTGGAGAATGTCTGCGTAAAAGGGTAACTCAACACCAGGCTGTCCCCGACAGGGAGGTTTACCGGAAAAATGATGTTTACCGTAGTGTCCATTTCTTGCCGGTCGAATTTGATGAGATCACCGGCAGTTTCGGAAACAAGTGTGCTGCGGTGATAAATGGTCAGGAAGCCGGTTGAATCCTCCATCAGGAATTCCGATTCCCCCGCTTCGTTCAAAATATCAGCGATGGTAAGCTTCGCCGTACCTACCGGGAAAGCAATGGTTGGATTGAGGGTTGGGGTGTTGAAATCCTTGAAATCATCCTCTTTCAAACAGCCGGAAGATAACACTGCGGCGCCGGCAAAGAGAAGCATCAGCAAAAATCCTGTACTTCGGTCGAAGGTTTTGAGCAAGGTTCCCATCATAGTGTATTTGTCTACGAAGCTAACACAAACCAGAATAGAAAATGTTCGTCGGGGTAATATTTTTTTTTTGCAGGATATCGCTTCAAAGTGGCCGCACTGCAATCATTGTCCCTTTGGTAAGGGCCAGGTATGCCGGATCCCCGGCTTTATCACGCCATAAGTTCATGGCATCATAGCTTTTACCGGAAAGCTTGATTCTTTCATTTCCATTTCTGAAAAGGAGGAAAGGCAGACCGGAAGCATCAAGGGCAGCAAGCAGAACAGATGGATCACCGGTTGGCCGGAAACTCCGGAAAATCATCCATCCGTCATCCTCCCACCTTCGGATGAGCTTAAGCTGAGCATCGAAAAGCGAAGCGGCATGGGGCTCCACAACAATGAATTCCATTGAGCCGGGTTGCTTCGTATCAGTGCTGATCAGCCAGGCGCCAGGCGCGAATTTCAGCACCTCATGGGTTTCCATTTCCCCGTTAGGGGCAATCATTTGTAAAAGGCCATCACGGTCGGTGAAAGCAAAATAGGATGTACCCGCCATCATGGTGACAACCATCTCTGATTTCTCGCCAATGCTCACAGCCGGAGGGGTCGAAAAACGCTCTCTCCCCCTTCTGTCCAGGAAATGGACTGCCCCTGCAGTATCACAGGCAATGAGATGATCCTGCCCGCTAACCTTCAGGAAGTGCAATGGCCGCTGCAGGTTTAGCATCAGTGAAGGCGACCAGCCTGCAACCGGTTGCCCGGTCAGGTCAACATTCGCAACCTTGCCCGGGGTACTCTGGTAAACAAGACGGTAATTGCCGTTCCCTTCGTAGTCAAATACAGCCAGGTGCGCCATAAATGGAGCTGAAAGCCTGACCGGAAATCCCTGCACATACTTCCCGTCAATCTGCACCAGGTGTATCATGTTGCGGCTCAGAAAGAGGCATTGCTGCCGCCCGTTCTTGTAAAGATCTATCACCTTGAGCTCAGACTGAACTACTTCCGGGGTATTGAGCTTCCACTCAATTTCACCCTTATTGCTGATCAGATACAAAAATCCCGATTGATCAGCAACCATAAGTTTATAGCCGGAGTTTCTGTGGTCACGGATCACCATAGGATCCGCTGCCGGAATCCCATCCAATAAAACTTCTCCACTTTTGCCCGTCATTGCGCCCTCCCCCTGGCTGTACAACACAATGTCCGTCAGCACCACATCCTGCTCTTTGGTGAAGCCCATCGTGATATATCCCGGCAAATATGGCATCAGCTTCTGAAATGCCTCCAGGTTATCATCCTGCATCATCGCATTGAAAAAAACACCACCCTGTTGCTTATCCAGATAATACCTTCTCTGCAAGGCTCCCTGCAAATTCCTGCCGGCATCCTGGTAGGTTGAAGCATGCCCCAGCATCCTGTTAAGGGTCAGGGCATTGATCACTGAGAGCAAGCCCCTTCGGTTTGGGGCAATGACAACCCATTCACCACTGACTGCCATATGCGCCTCTTCAAAGGGATGCATCCCGCTCCCAAACAAAGCTGGGATAAGATAAGGGTATTTGAACTCCTGGAGGGCGTAACCCTGGTAAACCATAGTATCTGTCGTATCACAGAATGGGAGCAAGCCTTCAAACAATGCAGCGCTTCGCTCAGACTCGAGACATATCAGGTAATTGCTCCCCTCACTCGTATCGGTCATCGCAGTGGCGGCTACAGTATAGGACTGTATCTCACCCAAAGCAAGAACGTTTCTAACCAGGTCCAGTATCGAATCATGCACAGGATAAGAGATATTCCGGCTTTCACGCTCCTTCAGATAGCGCTGTAGATAATTCTGATCAAACTCCCCGAAGGAGTTGATGGCCATCTGATCATAGAAAATGGTATTGGCCGGAAGCACCATTCCCGGGTCTTTCAGTATTCTGCCTGATGGTTGCATGGTCGATGCAAGCCCTGGCCTTGTGGTTGCAATGCCTGTAAATCCCTGGAGATGTGCCCCGGATTCGTTAAAAGTCAGTTCCAATGCCGCCCAGGTTCCCATATCGGGCAGGGATGCCAGCAGGGGCTTTTTCTCCTCCCGTATAAACCGCGCAATCCAGGTGTAAAATCCATCGTAGGAAAGGAAAACCCTCGTAGCCGGATTCTGGCTCTTGGCAATGATATCCCTCACCTCCGTAAACGCCGGGTCCTTGTCGAGACTGTTTCCCGATCCGATCGTATAGTATGAAAGTTCAAAAACTTCCCGGTCAGCGGATGCAATAAGAATTCCATCACGGATCGTGACATAGAGGGGGCTACCGTCTGGCATAACACGCTCATGGTAGGTAATCTCCAGCAATTTCTTTTCGCTGTAAGAAGGCCATGCCTGTTTCAAAGCATTGTGCAGCAGCTCCGGACGCAACCCGTGCTTCAACTGAATGGCAAAAAGCAGGGCCGGCCCACCTGTTTTCTTCGGAACCAGCGCCATCCCGAAACGCTGATCTTGCATTAATGCACTGACTATTTCATTCCCACCATCTCCAAATTTCTTCAGCTCTGCAGCAAGGGTGGCAAAATGGTCAGGTGCACCCTCTTCGGCAAAGCCGGAAGACCATAAAGATCCTTGCGAAAGCTGCTCCATGAATTCCATAAAACCTGTGCCCTCTGCAAAAAGAATGGTGCTTCCGGGTACAGCGCTGATCAGATCCGTCTCGGGGTACTTGATCTTCAAATAAATAACACGCCCCGCCCAAAAGAGAAGGGATAGCAATACCAAACCGGCAATGATCAGGGATAGCTTACTCCACCTGCTGCCCACAGGTTTTCCTTCCGGTGTATTGCTCTCAGATTGATTATTATCCATGCAGAACTGATTAATTTATGTTGATGATTCAAAAGTCAATGAGAGTTGTCCATTCACCCTGAAGCTCTTCCTGTGATGCACTGTTATCCCAAATGCCCTCAGCGCTTCGATATGCTTCGCGGAGGGATAACCCTTGTTGGATATCCAGCCATATTCGGGGTGATTTGAATGGAGCCCTTTCATATAGGCATCTCTGGCAGTTTTGGCGAGGATACTTGCTGCTGCGATCTCAAGATAGTGATTGTCTCCCCTGATGATGCACCGATGAGGGATATTGCGATAAGGGTTGAACCTGTTTCCGTCAACGATGATCAAACCAGGGACGATTTCCAGGTTATCGAGGGCCAGGTGCATCGCCCTGATCGAAGCGTTAAGGATATTGATCCTGTCGATTTCCTCCGGTTCCACGCTTGCAACAGCAAAGGCGAGGGCATCCCGGATGATTTCTCCGGCAAGTCGCTCCCGGCGCAGCGCGCTGAGCAGCTTGGAATCCCTGATTTCGGGATGGGAATACCCCTCAGGCAGGATGACGGCCGCGGCATAAACCGGACCTGCAAGGCAGCCCCTGCCGGCTTCATCGCATCCGGCCACCGGGCCAACCCCCTGGTATTGTATCAATCCTGCCATATTCAGAAAAGGTGAAGATGCCCAAAGATACCTATAATCAGCATAACACCAAGGATGATGTCCACAATCAAAGTGCGCCGAAGTGTCAGTATATACTCCGATAATAGGATTACCACGAAGAACCCGGCAAAGGAGAGGTATTGCACAGAGCCCCCGGCAACCACCATCACAGGAATTGCAAACAAAAACAGCCATAACATCGCCCGGTACAGATACCTCTCTGCAATGACCTTCTGATCCAATCTTGAAAAAATGGTAAACATGGCTGGTATCAGCATGATCGCCATGGCAGAAATTGCGACAACTGAACTAACAGGCAATGAAGCTTTGAGAAATTCTGCAAAATATTTGATCCCTGACAGGTAAATCCCGGTGGCTGCATACAAACCAGGCCCGGGATACCATGAAAACACCCATCCCAGTGCAACCACATAAATCCAGGGGAGAGCCAGTCCGGAAGCAAGCATTGCCCAGTAGTTCCACCTGTAAAACCTTGATGCCATCAGAACAAGAAAAAAACCGGGAATCATCAGCAGCAACGGATGAGCAACGAGGGTTGCAACGGAAAGGAGAAATCCTGCATTGAATATCCGCACACCCGAATTCCTGGAGCCGGAAGCACTCAGGATGGAAATCAGGGCAGGGATGAACAGCAGCATCGCCACCAACGGGGGATGAATGGCCACATTGGATGGTAACATCAGTACAACGAAGGTTGCAAAGAAATACTGCATGGGAATCTTTCCCTTGACAATGCCGATAAGCTTTCCTACCCGGGCAATGAACAAAATATTCAGAAATATCAGCAGTGTCAGCACGAGATGCTGAACATAGCCGGGCAGAGTCACGATCCATTGCGAGAGCCACATAAAAATGACAGACGACTCTTCTGGCTGAATGATGGCAACCCCTCTCCGGTAAGCAGGGAGCATAGCTGTGAGCACAGGCAGCAGGATCAACAGCGCCTGCCTGACAACACTCCCGGACCTTAGGGTTTTTACAATCATTCCTGCGGGTGTCTGAATGAGTTATTCCTGGGGTAAAATATCAAAACCAAGGTCTCTGCGGTAATAACACCCCTCAAACCTTATTTTTCCGGCATTTTCATATGATTTCCTGAGTGCTTCCGACAGTTGATGGTCAAGGCTGGTTACACCGAAAACCCGCCCCCCGCCGGTTACCAGCCTATCATCCTTCAAAGTTGTGCCGGCATGGTATACCACACTTCCTTCCACAGCCTCAAGCCCGGTCACCGGCAGATGCTTCGGGTAGGATCCCGGATAGCCACCCGACACCATCATCACTGTAGCCGCAGCCCGGCTGTCAATCTCCACCTTATGAAGGTTCAGCGTTTGTGTTTTCAATGCCAAGAAGAGCGGCACCAGGTCACTTTTTACCCTGGGCAAAACAGATTCTGTTTCAGGGTCTCCCAATCTCACGTTGTATTCAATGACAAAGGGGTCCCCATTGACGATCATCAATCCGAAGAAAATAAAACCTGAATATGGAATTTCATCTGCCTGGAGCCCTTCTATCGTTTTCCGAATGATGCGGTTTTCAACTTTCTCTATCAGCAAACCATCAAAAAATGGCACCGGTGATAACGAACCCATCCCTCCGGTATTGGGTCCTGTATCTCCTTCCCCGATCCGCTTGTAATCTTTCGCTTCCGGCAACATCAGATAGTGTTTTCCGTCTGTCAGAACAAATACTGAAACTTCTATCCCGTCGAGAAACTCTTCAATAACCAGTTTTTCACCGGCTTTGCCAAACTTGCCATGAAGAAGTATGGCTTCAGCTTCTGCCACTGCTTCTGCAAGATCGTTGAGGATCACAACCCCTTTCCCGGCGGCCAGTCCATCGGCTTTCAGCACGTAGGGGGGCTGCATTCCGGCCAGGAATGCCGCTGCTTCGGCTGCCTCACCCTGATGGAAACTGCGATACCTTGCTGTGGGAATCCCATGGCGAACCATAAACTCCTTGGCAAACTCCTTGCTCCCCTCCAGCTGCGCACCGGCTGCCCGCGGCCCTACAACCGTGACACCGGCCAGTTCGGGATCAGAAAGGATAAAATCATGCACACCTTTCACCAGGGGATCCTCAGGACCAACAACCACCATCGATACACCATGATCCAGAACCACCTCCCTGATCCTGGCAAAATGATCAGCCTGCCCCGAAATGTTCTGCCCGTGAGCCGCTGTGCCGGGATTGCCTGGCATAATCAGTAGTTTCCCAACCAAAGAACTCTGTGATATTTTCCGGGCCAGCGCATGCTCCCTGCCACCGCTGCCGAGTATCAGTATATTCATCCGATTCGATTTGTTTGAATGCATAATCCTGTCGTAACCTCCCGGAAGTATGATCACCCTTCGGTTGACGCTGACAAAAATAACCAATTCTCCGCTCCCTGAAGACTAATCCTGTTTGGTGCCGAATGCCAGGTCTCCGGCATCACCCAGCCCTGGCACGATATACGACTTCGCAGTCAGCTCCTCGTCTATGTCACCTACCCATAATGAATATTTTACCGGCATATGCCGTTTCAGGTAAGCAACACCCTGCCGGCTTGCGATAATGGTGGCGATGTGCACCGATGATGGGGATCCGTATTCCATCAGGTGCTTTACGGTCATCACCATGGAGGCAGCAGTGGCAAGCATCGG
>JAWOGX010000282.1:0-3300 GCA_046496455.1 Bacteroidales bacterium
CGACAAACACATTGTACATGATTGCCGTATGCAGGTCCTGTCTCTTGAGCTTTTCCGGATCGGTCACAACCTTACCTTCCTCCAACGGGATAAGCAAATCATTTGACATTCCGTATTCATTCCAGCCAAATACCCGGATGAATGATCGGTTCAGCTTTTTTGCCTCCTTCGGAATACGGATCGTAATTGCATCCCCGTTCATTGCAACCCACTCATCATCAAGACATTTATTGTTCCAGAACACCTTCAGTTCAACCGGTCCATTGGTTGCAGTGAGGGTGATATCCTTTTGGGTATGACTTTTTGTGATGATGGCAGGCAAGCGCTCAGTCTGCTGGTCTCCCACGGTGAGCAGTGAATTGATTCCCCCCATATTGTTGTCCACAGTTTTCTCGCAACCCGGATCCAGCATCTCTTTCCCATCGGCAACAAGGAGGTATTGGAAATTACCTCTCTGCAGCACAAGAACTGTGTGCCATTTGCCCTCAAAAAACTCCAGCGGGGTTGCTGAAGGGGTCCATCCATTGAATTCCCCTTTGAGACTTACACTGGTATACTTCATGTTACCGGGATCAAAACTGTAAACCACCCTCTCTTTCCCGGACTTCTTCAACGGCACATCAATGCTTTTCCCATTTATAAACAAGTTCATCACGATCAGCGGTGGAGCATCTTCAGGGGTTCTGTCAAGGATATAGCAATTCGCTTTATTCATCATAACTTGCTGCCCGCCAAGAAACACCGAATCCGGATGGGAAATTCCCGGAGGGAGATAATCCCCATAATAGATTGCGTAGTTGCCCCAATCAAGCCAGACGGCCTGGTGGATAACAGGATCCGCAGAAACTTTTTCTTTGGTTGACCGGCAGGAAGATATGAGCAGTATTGATGTGAGAAGGAGCACCAGCAGGCCATGAACTGAAAATTGTGTTTGTTTCTTCATGTTGAAGTGGTTTTATTGAATCCTGAGTACAAGGGAGGTCTTTGGCGGGATGTGCAATGGAGACGAGAGGGTTACATTTTGTTCAGCTTTGATATCAAACGCCCCGGTTGAATTTCCCAGCTCTTTGCTGAATCTGTTCAGGTCAAGTGAATACTCCTGATCATTGTTGTTAATAATCAACATCATAGGATTAAGATCATCGGGTTTTCTGAAGTAAACATACACTCCATCCCGCGGAATATAGTGGATCAGATTACCCTGGAAGAACCCTGATGTGCGCCAGTCAGCAAGGTTTTTCATGGTTTTCTGAGCATACAGCAATTCTGCAGGCAGTCTGTATCCAGTAAAAGCACTCATAGTGTCACCGGGCCACCCTCCGGGGAAATCTCTTCTGAGGTCAGCATCCCCTTTGCCTTTATCTCCTTCCATCTGAATTTCAGTACCATAATAGATCACGGGAATACCACGGGTTGTCAGCAGGAAGGTTACCCCCATCTCCCAACGTTTCGGGTCTTTCTCCTGAACAGTAAAGAACCGCATCAGATCGTGGTTATCAAGAAAAACAAAAAGATTATCCGGCTTTTTATAGAGGAAATCCTGCGACAACACATAATAGAGATCTGCCACACCGCCGGTCCATGAATCCTTTTCCCGGAATGCGCGGTTCATGGCATAGTGGAGAGGAAAGTCGGTCAGGTATTTCAGGTTGACAGACGGATTCATTGTATTCAGGGCATTAGCCTGGAACCATGCTGTATGGGCTTCTTTCTGGAGCCAGGTTTCACCCAGAATGGTAAAATTCGGGTATTCCAGGTTCACGGCAGAGATCCAGTCAGCCAGGAAAGTAGCATCAGCGTAAGGCCAGGTGTCCATGCGGATTCCGTTGAGATCAGCGTATTCGATCCACCAGATGCTGTTCTGGATGAGGTAACGTGCCAATATTGGATCTTGCTGGTTCAGGTCGGGCATGGTCGTATCGAACCATCCGGTCAGCATTTCTGACAGGTCTGATTCGGAAGAATAAGGATCCATCAGGGTTTCAGCGCGGTAGTTGGATCTGGTGAAATCCGGAAACTGATGCACCCAGGTTTTGGTTGGTAAATCGCGCATCCACCAGTGGTTTGAACCGCAGTGGTTGAACACCATGTCTTTCATCAGTTTGGTGTTGTGCTTTTTCAGTTCTTTTGATAATTGCCGGTAATCTTCGTTGGTTCCGAACCTGGGATCAACCCGGTAATAATTGGTTGTTGCGTATCCGTGATAGGAGTATGCAGGCATGTTATTCTCCAGCAACGGATTGATCCAAAGCACTGTGGCACCAACTTTCTCATTGAAATAAGAGACATTGTTCACTATTCCTTTCAGGTCACCACCGTGCCGGCCATCAGGGTTACTCCTGTCAGCTTTATCCAGCATATCAGGCATGTTGTCATTGGCAGGTTCCCCATTGGCGAAGCGGTCAGGCATCAGCATGTAAACAATGTCCGTCTGAGCAATGCCTGGTCTGTTGGCTGATCCCGGCTCCCGCGCCTTGAGTTCGTAGTTTACGGTTATTTTTTTCTTCTTATCGATATGAAAAATAATCTGAAAGGAGCCGGATGGGGCATCATCCTGAATGGTACAATAGAGAAAGAGGTAATTTGGATTGTCGGTTCTGATGACAGAATCGAGGAGCACGCCCGGATGGGTTATGGAAGGAACTGTCTTGCTGATATCTTTCTCATAGACCATGATCTGCAGTGTGTTGTCCTTCATACCAGTCCACCAGAAAGGTGGTTCAATACGTGCAACTTTGGGTTGCGCAATTTGTGCATACAGTGAGGCATGAGTCATCAGCATCAATAAAATGACAGCCAGCCTGGTGATCATATTTTTCATCAGCAGTATTTGAAAAGATTCAACAGAAAGAAGGGACTAAAATAGTAAGAAAATCGGGGCAAAAAAAAACTGCCCCTCACGGGGCAGTTTTTTCAGTAATCAATTGGTATTATTCAGTAATCACGATAGTGATTTTGTCTGAATCAGCAGCATCGATTGCCAGGGAGATGTTGTAAGGACCTTTATCGGAGACCGAAAGGTTACCACCTGCATCAACCACCTTTGATGAGCTGGCAGTAACATCAACAGCACTGTAGCCTGCATCGAAATTGGCACCACCTACGGGAGGAGCGACGCCGTTGAGCGTCCTCAGCTTGAATCCTTCGTTGGCTTCAAGGATAATTCCGGTCCAGGTCCAGGTATACACATCACCAACTTTGGTTGGGAGGGCATTGTTATCGGCAAGCAATACATTGCCCCAGTTCCAGGAGCTTGGGTCAGGAATTGCATTGGTGTTGTCACCACTGACACCTGTACCG
>JAWOGX010000285.1:0-2997 GCA_046496455.1 Bacteroidales bacterium
CGCCGGTTGACACCCCGTCTGTACCCATTGCCCTGCTGAAATACAACGCCGGTGGTGACTGGTATGCGAATCCCACCTCCCTGCCAAACCTGATCGACTTCTGCCACCGCAACCTGGGTACCAACATTGCCCGTGATCCTGAAACGGTGATGCCCGGCAGTGATGATATCTTCAACTATCCTTTCATCCATATGACCGGTCACGGGAATGTCGTTTTCTCTGAACAGGAAGCTGCCAATCTCCGGAACTACCTGATTGCAGGGGGATTTCTGCATATCGACGACAACTATGGCCTGGATCCATTCGTGAGGCCGCAGATGAAGAGAGTCTTCCCCGAGCTGGAGCTGGTGGAACTCCCCTTCTCCCATCCGGTCTACCAGCAGAAATACCCATTCCCGAAGGGGTTACCCAAGATCCATGAACACGACGGCAAACCACCGCAGGGATTTGGCCTTATCTACCAGGGAAGGCTGGTGTGTTTCTACTCCTATGAAACCGATCTGGGCGATGGGTGGGAGGATGCTGCAGTACACAACAACAGCGAAGAGACCCGGCTGAAGGCGCTCAGGATGGGTGCCAACCTGGTTCAGTATGTATTCAACCATTAACCCGACACCACCATGAGGCATCGATTCCCAAACTGGTCCTGGAGTATCCTGATCCTCCTGCTCCTTATTTCAACAGGCTGCAAAAAGGAGGAAGACAAGATTATCATTGAAGGGATTGTGAACGATCCTGCTCAATCGATACCGGTGGAAGGGGCAGATGTTTTCCTCTATGGCAAAGTGTTCGAGGGGGGGATGTTCAATCCGGACCCATCTGTCATTGCGTATGCCGTAACAGGTACAGACGGAAAATTTCTCATCAATATCAACCAGGTGAAGGCGAGCGATTTTGAAATACGTGTTGAGAAACCGCACTATTTCCCATTCATGGAAGTGCTCGACAACAATGAAATTGCTGCCGGCAAAACCTACAAACCTGCCTACACGCTGAATCCTGAAGGGTGGTTGAAGTTACGTGTCCAGAATATCAACCCATATAGCAGCGCCGATCTGATTGCCTACAAGATCGAATCCGACAATCCCTCCTGCTCCTCCTGCTGCAACAGCAATTACGTTCAGGGGCAGGGGACGCTGTATGATGCCACCTCCACCTGCCGGTCGAAAGGGGGAAAAGAGGTGCTGATCATTTATAATGTACACAAGGCAGGCAATTCAAAAATCGATTCTGCCACAGTCCTTTTGCCGGTTTTTGATACCGCCTATTACCATCTGCAGTATTAGCGAAATATCCGGCAATGCAGCAATGGCATTTTGTTTAGATATAAGAATTTCAATATTCTTATTAGGATCATTGCTAACATTATTGCAATTTTTTTTTCTTCCCAATTGTTTTCTTTATATCTTTACAGCTGATTTAAGTACTTTGACAATTTTTGAATTGGTTGTTATTCCTGATTATAGATTAAAATCAGGTTAATTTCATTTTGAAAATAACGACTATGGTTGCCGTAGGATCCTAAAATTGATCGATCCAGGATGTAAAGAAGCTGACAGCTCGATTTTCGGCGCCAATAATTTTCATTATCAATGACTTGCAGGACTGATACAAAAAAATCAGCCCTGTACAGGTATTTATTTGGTCAGATATCAATTCATCAACAACAAAAAATGCGTCTATGAAAACACAAGTGTTCTTATTTCAGAAATTCAGGAAAACAAGGGTGAAAAATCTCGCAAAAGCTGGGATTTTCATCATTATGTCCATCATTATGATGGTTTCATTTCCCCGATCTGCAGATGCCCAATTGTCTGTGATCATAGGTACTGGTACGACCAGTTCAGCAACGGTAGGTCCAACTTACATCAGCTCATCAAGCAGCAGTTATTACTGGAGCAACCATATCAGCATTTTCACCCCGGCAGAAATCAATGCCCTGGGAGCCATTCTCACCGGAATGTCCTGGGAGAAATCGAACACGGAGGGGTACACACTTAATAATGCTGAGTTCAAGATTTATGTCAAGCATACCAACATCAGTTCCATCCCGTCAACGTCAGGGACCTTTGCCACAGAACTTTCAGGAGCTACGCTGATGTACGAAAGCTATACCCAAAACCTGCCGCTGGCCAGCGGATGGACCGATTTTATGTTCAACACGATTAACAGTTTTATATACAATGGCATCGACAACCTCATGGTTCTGGTAGAGTGGTACAGACCGGGAGCACCTACCAGCGCAGTGCCCTGGTACTACACTTCAGGGGTTACCGGATTGGCTCAGACCTGGTCAGGTTCAACCACTCCTCCGACGATCGGTTACGGGTCAGGCTCCAGGCCAAACATCAAATTGCATTATATGTATCCGGGAATAACAAACGATGCCGGTATTCTCTCCATTGATGCTCCGACATTCCCATCGACCCCTGGATTACATGACGTTAAGACTACCATTACGACCCTGGGCAGTGACACCCTGACCAGCTGCACCATCAACTGGAGCGTTAATGGAATCACCCAGACCCCATATTCATGGACAGGTTCACTGGTTCAGTTTCAGACCGATGGCCCCATCACCATTGGCTCATACAATTTCCCGCAAGGCATCAATGACATTCTTGTCTGGACAACAAATCCCAATAATGCTGCCGATAGTTTCCCGGCCAATGACAGTGCTTCCGTCTCATTTCTCTTTACCAATCCCCTTTCCGGCACCTACACGATTGGGGGCATCAATCCGGATTATGCCACTTTTAACGATGCAGTTACAGCCCTGGATGCCGGGGGAATCTCCGGTCCCGTCACCTTTAATGCAGCACCGGGGGTGTACAATGAACAACTCATTCTGACGGACGTCGCGGGCTCATCCCCGGTGAATACCATCGTTTTTCAATCGAGTACCGGAGACAGCACGGATGTTATCCTGCAAAGCACCCTGAACTCCGTCAGTGAGGCAGTCATCCTCTTTTCCGGCGCACAATATTTTACCTTTAA
>JAWOGX010000290.1:0-3407 GCA_046496455.1 Bacteroidales bacterium
TAAACCCCCATATTCCCCGCAAGCGCCATCAGGTCTGAGTGTGGCGCAACAACACCGGCCACCAGCGCAAATACACCGAGAGGCGTGAATTTGATCACAAAAAGGGTGATCTTCATCATCAACTCGAAAAAACCGCTGAAAATGCTCACCATCTTGTCACGATAATCCTTCGACAACCTGGTAATAAAGAAGCCCATAAGGATGGAAAAGAAGATGATCGAGAGCATATCCCCGGATGCCATCGCAGAGAAAATGTTGTCGGGGATGATATTCAGTAAAGTCTCTTTGAAGGTTGATGCCCCGGAGTAAGACACTTCTGATTGTGTTGCAATGAGTCCCATACTGGTCCCGGGTTTCAGGAGATTCACCATGAGGAGTCCTGTAATGATGGCAATCAGGCTGGAAGTAACATAATAACCAAACGTTTTCAGGGTGAGACGCCCAAGCCCGCTGGCTGTCCCTATTCCCGCAACCCCTGAAACAATGGAACTCAGTATCAACGGAATGATCAGCATCTTCAGCGCCCGCATAAACAGAACCCCCATCCAGCTTATCGCATCAATGGCACGGTTGGTACGGGCCGCTTCGAGATAGAGCTTTTGATTCGGTTTCAGTTCAGATTCAGGATAACGGGATTGCAAAACTGCGAGAAATGCCTTCTGCGAAAGCGTTTTGTCTGTCATCCCTCCGTAAATGTAGCGCGCCTCAAGCCCCTTTTCGTAGTCCTGGTTCTCAATCCTCTTAAAGAAACCCTCATCAACCAGGTACCTGTCAGGGAATACAATGCCGTAAACGATGGCCAGGACCAGCGCGATGAGGATTTGCCAGTGTAATGGGACTCTTTTTAGCATAGCTTTATCATTGCTTTTGATGAACAGGACACTCCGGTTCGCTTATGCAATAATAAGAAAAAGGTGCAATACTGTTTCTTTTGAATGCCTGACTGTTGTAGTCAAAATCGGGTGGGAAATCATGGAGTTAATGAAATATTAACTTTGGATGATAAAAACAGCTAAATAATATTATCTTTGCATTATAAACTAAGGTTGATATGCTTGATCATCTTTTTTCAAAACAATACCGGCTTTTGGATGGATTACAGACATCATTCCGAAGGGAGTTTCACGAAGAGGTGCCTTGGGATGAAAAAATGTCAGGGGTTACCGGAGCCAGGGGGGTTGGGAAAACCACTATCATCCTGCAGCACATAAAGCAGCAGGGACTTCAAGGCAAATCACATTTGTATGTCAGCCTTGATGACATTTCATTTCCTTTCGAAAACCTTGTGCAATTGGCGGAAACATTTGAAAAAGAGGGTGGCAGGTTTCTCTATATTGATGAAGTACATAAGTACAGAAATTGGTCACAGGAGCTTAAAAACATCTATGATCAGCTACCGGCAGTTAATGTGATGTTCACTGGATCATCCATGCTTGATATTGCAAGGGGGCAGGCTGACCTGAGCAGGAGAGCAGTAGTTAATCGGTTACAGGGTTTGTCGTTCAGGGAATTTCTTAATATTGAAGCCGGCTTGGGTCTTGGATTTTATTCTTTGGATGAAATACTCGCAAGACATGAAGAGATCGCACGGGATATTGTCAGCCAGGTCAAGCCTTTTGCATGGTTTGACCAATATCTGATGCATGGATATTATCCCTATTATCTTCAGAGTAAACAGACCTACATGCAAAAGCTGGGTGCTACCATTAACCAGACAGTCGAGTCCGATCTTGTATCAATGTATAATATTAATGTTCAGTATATTGACAAGATCAAGCGTTTCTTAAACCTCTTGAGCAGTCATATTCCATACAAGCCGAATATCTCAAAATTGTCTGCTGCCATAGGGATTTCATGGCAATCGGTTGTGCAATACCTGAGGTATCTTGACGAGGCTGAAATTATCAGAATAATATACCAGGAAGGGAAAGACACGAGGGCAATGTCAAAACCTGAAATGGTGTACCTCCACCATCCGAATCACTTTTATGTATTTGGTCAGGAAGCGGGCAACAAGGGAAATATCAGAGAGGCATTTTTTCTGAATCAGGTATGTTACAGACACAAGGTGGAGAAGGCTTCAAGGGGGGATTTCATTGTTGATGACCGGTTTACCTTTGAAATTGGAGGGAAGAACAAGACATACCATCAGATTGCTGGTGTCAGAGAGTCATATATCGCCTCAGATGACAACGAGTACGGATTCGAGAATAAAATACCCCTCTGGCTGTTTGGGTTTTTATATTGAGAGGGGAGATCCCTGAAGAGGGTTAAAGAGGTCAGAACTGTCTGAAACCGATAATCTCACGCACTTCCCTGACAGTTTGTCTTGCGCTGGCAAGAGCTTTATCGCGACCCGATTCCACAACCTTCCGGAGATATGCTTCGTCATCCCTGATGGATTTGATCCTTTCAAGAATGGGAGCAGTGAACCTGACCATATCCTCGGCCAGTTGCTTCTTCAGGTCACCGTAACGGATTGTGCAGTCGTTGTATTTTTCTTCAAAGTGCGCCATGGTATCAGGTTCTGACACAACCTTCATCAGGTCGAAAAGGTTTTCGATGGCAATGCTTTTCGGTTGGTTCATGACTTTGGGCCCTTCGTCGGTGACTGCCCTCATGATCTTTTTCCTGATCACCTCCGGTTCATCAGCCAGAAAGATAGCGCTGTTGGGGTTGTCGGACTTGCTCATCTTTCCTCCGCCATCCAGGCCGGGAATCCTGATCAGTTCAGCCCCGAAATTGAATGCTTCCGGCTCCGGGAAATACTCCACATTGTAAATCCTGTTGAACCTGCGGGCAAAGGTGCGGGTCATCTCAAGGTGTTGCTCCTGGTCTTTCCCAACCGGTACCTTGGAAGCTTTATGGATGATGATGTCGGCTGCCATCAGCACCGGGTAGGTGAGCAGCCCTGCATTGATATTGTCAGGTTGTTGCCGGATCTTGTCTTTGAAAGAGGTAACACGCTCCAGTTCACCCATATAGGCATTCATGCTGAGGAGCAGGTAAAGTTCGGCCGTTTCAGGAACATCACTCTGCACATACACCGTGGCAATTTCAGGATCAAGCCCTGCGGCCAGATATTCCACCAGTGCATCTTTTACATTGCCATGAAGATCTTTCGGATTCGGATGGGTTGTGAGTGAGTGGTAATCCGCAATGAAGAAAAAGCAGTCGTGTTCATGCTGCATCTTCACAAAATTCCTTAAAGCACCCATGTAATTACCCAGGTGAAGGTTGCCCGTTGGCCGTATTCCGCTTACTACACGTTCCATAGAGGTTTAGTTGTTTAGAGAGTTTAGTTGTTTAGGGGGTTTAGGGAGTTTAGGAGGTTTAGGGAGTTTAGGGAGTTTAGCGAACTGGTAAATTGTTCAATGATTTGTAAATAAACATCCTAAACATTCTAA
>JAWOGX010000296.1:0-3165 GCA_046496455.1 Bacteroidales bacterium
TACCCAAGGCCCACATCCTGCAGCGTTTTGATCTTTCGCAGGATCATCGGGATGTTTTCGAAAAATTCGACAGCCTGGTTGATGGTGAGATTGAGCACATCGTTGATCGATTTCCCTTTGTAGCGGACTTCCAGGGTGTCGCGGTTATATCGGTTCCCGCCACAGACTTCACACGGGACACTCACGTCGGGGAGGAAATTCATCTCGATGATCTTCACCCCCGCTCCCTTGCACTCTTCACAACGGCCACCCTTCACATTGAACGAGAACCTGCCCGGGTTATAGCCACGCACTTTCGACTCCGGCAAGTGATGAAAAAGCTTTCTGATCTCATCGAACACTCCTGTATAGGTTGCAGGGTTTGATCTGGGGGTGCGGCCAATCGGCGACTGGTCGATCTCAATCACCTTGTCGATGTTATTCATGCCGTCAATTTCCCTGAAAGGAAGTGGATTTTTTCTGGCATGATGGAGGTGATTGCAGACGATGGGAAAAAGGGTATGGTTGATCAGGGTTGATTTACCGCTGCCACTCACCCCGGTGACGCACACCAGTTTGCCAAGCGGAATCTGAACGTTCACATCCCGCAGGTTGTTCCCGGTGGCCCCGGTCAGCGTCAGCCACATACCGCTCCCTTCACGCCTTTTCTCCGGAATGGCAATCTTTTTTTTGCCTGACAGATACTGGCAGGTGATGGTATCGCAACTGATCATCTCCGAAGGGGTTCCCTGTGCAACGATTTTTCCGCCGAGCCTGCCGGCACCCGGTCCGATGTCTATCACGTGGTCCGCTGATCTGATCATCTCTTCATCGTGCTCCACCACCATCACTGAGTTACCAATATCCCTGAGGTCACGCAGGGCATGGATCAACTTTACATTGTCGCGCTGATGCAGCCCGATGCTGGGCTCGTCCAGGATATACAACACCCCGACCAGTTTGGAACCGATCTGGGTGGCCAGCCTGATCCGCTGCCCCTCACCGCCGCTGAGTGTACGCGATGGCCTGTTCAGACTCAGGTATTCCACCCCCACATCCAGCAGGAAACCGATCCTGCTCCTGATTTCCCGCAATATCTCCCTGGCAATCAAAGCTTTTTGTGGCTCTAGCCGATCATCCATCCCTTCGAGGAATACACCCAGCTCCACAATGCTCATATTCGCCAGCTCAGCGATTGTTTTATCCAGGATCCTGAATTGCAGCGACTCCTTCTTCAGCCGGGTACCAAGGCATTCAGGGCAGACGCGGTCATTCATGTAAGCACTGGCCCAACGTTTTACACCGGCCGACTGGGCATCCTGGTCCTGGTTCCGGATGAAATTCACTATGCCGTCAAAAGAGACAGTATAGGAAGATGTGACACCGAGGTAATCATTTTTGATCTGCAGCACCTCGTTGGTGCCGTAAAGCAATGCACCCAAAGCCTCCTCAGAGAGATCGGCCACGGTAGAATCCAGGTTAAATCCGTATTTCGTTCCGATCGCCTCCACCTGCTTGAAAATCCAGTTGGCTTTGTATGGCCCGAGTGGGGCAATGCCCCCTTTCCGGATGGTCATCCGGGGCTCGGGAAGAATCTTCTGGATGTCCACTTCCGTCACCATGCCAAGGCCGCTGCAATGCGGGCATGCACCGTAGGGGGAGTTGAAAGAGAAGGTATTGGGTTCCGGTTCGGGATAGGAGATGCCTGAATCCACGCACATCAGGGCACGGCTGAAATGCTTCACTTCCCCGCTCTCCTGCCCTATCAGCATCATACTGCCCTTACCCAGTTTTAACGCGGTCTGTACCGATTTCACCAACCGTTCCGGCTTGAGGGCATTCACCTTCAGCTGATCCACCACCACCTCCACATCGTGCACCTTGTAGCGGTCGAGCTGCATGGCAGGCTCCACCTCCCGAACCTCGCCATCCACCCGCACCCTCAGATACCCTTGACGGCGGACCTGCTCGAACACTTCGCGGTAATGACCCTTCCTCCCTTTCACCAGCGGTGCCAGCACCATCACCTGCTGCTGTTCGTATGAACTTTCGATGAGATGCAGGATCTGGTGTTCCGTATAACTCACCATCTTCCTGCCCGTAACGTGGGAATAAGCATCGGCAGCACGGGCGTAAAGCAGCCGCAGAAAATCGTAAATCTCGGTGATGGTGCCCACCGTGGAACGCGGGTTTCTGCTCACCGTCTTCTGTTCAATGCTGATGACAGGGCTGAGGCCGGTAATCTTGTCCACATCGGGACGTTCGAGGTTGCCGATAAACTGCCTTGCATAGGCGGAGAAAGTTTCCATGTACCTCCGCTGCCCTTCGGCATAGATGGTGTCGAAAGCCAGTGAGGACTTGCCGCTGCCACTCAAACCGGTGATCACCACCAGCTTGTTGCGGGGGATGGAGACGTCGAGATTCCTCAGGTTGTGTACCCTTGCACCTTGAACTTCAAGGGTCTCATCTCCGTCTTGTAAATATGGGTTGATGAATTCTGCCATTCCCCTGTCCTCTGTTCCCCGCTTCTTTTCTGTTTTTTTTATCCTGATAGATAAACCACTGTTTTATTACCCGTGATAGATAAACAACCCTTTGTGCGATTGAAAAGGGGTTGCATTCCGGTCCCTTTCCGAAACCAGCGGATGCTCCACCCCCCAGTCAATACCCAGGTCGGGGTCGTCCCACCGGATGGAATGCTCATGATCGCGGCTATAGACGCTTGTGCATTTGTAATGTACGATTGTATCCTCCTCCAGCGCCACAAACCCGTGGGCAAACCCCGGTGGGAGCCAGAACATCAGACGGTTATCCCTTGTCAGCATCACGTTCTGGTGCTGCCCATACCACGGTGAACCCTGCCTGATGTCAACGGCAACATCCATCACTGCCCCCCTCACAACACGCACAAGCTTGCCCTGTGCCATGGGCGGATTCTGGAAATGGAGCGCCCTGATCACACCCCTTCCTGAAACCGACTCATTATCCTGCACAAATACCTCATGAAAGCCCAAAGCGGCAAAACGCTCCGTATTGTATGTCTCCATAAAGGAACCCCTGTCATCGCTGTAAATCACAGGTTCGAAAATCAACAATCCCGGTATGGTACCTTGTGTTAGTTTCATCGTAGAGGTTTGGGGTTTGGGGTTTGGGGTTTGAGGTTTGAGGTTTGAGGTTTGGGGTTTG
>JAWOGX010000297.1:0-4544 GCA_046496455.1 Bacteroidales bacterium
GTGGAGGATCCGGATACTTCAAAGATAATATCACCCGGAGATATGGCAGTACCATCGGAGATGAAGACTTCGACCTGAAGCGAAGAATCGACCTGCCGGAACACTTCAAGTGCTGCGGGGAGACCTGCCAGGATACCGTGTTGTTTGACAAGGAGATGTGCTTTGCCGGTGGCTGATGCAGGTATGGTAGCCAGGGAGGTGTGATCCCCATCGCCAAGGTCTTCCTGCAGCGCATGCCTGACAATCTCTGAAATTTGTAACATAAGATGAATCTATGTTCAGTTTTTTTCGAAGGTGATATGGCTGATAAGGCTCTTTCCGGAACCGGTCACAAAGAGGATATAGGCAGAATAACGTGCGCCTTTCGAAGATTCGTAGGTACAAAGATAGTACGGAGAAGATTTCCCTGTTGTACCCGTGTTTTTAACCGCGAATGATTTGGGTGGATGTTGGGAGAAGAAATCCTGCATAATGGACCTGGCTTGCCGGTTGCTGAAGTTTCCCTTGTTGCCTTCAACCGATAGTGTAACTGTGGGCGCAAAGTATGCGGAAAGCCGGGTTGCATTGCCCGTGGCAAAGGCCTGTTCAATCTGCTTCCATTCAGGGACATTGGCCGGATTGGCCATGGCCATCAGCAAACTCAGCAGCGGTGCGATTATGATCATTTTCATCTCATTCTGTATTTGATCATTTTCATCTGATATATCAATCATTGTACATCAGAAAAAAAACAACCTGTAAATATGGGCTAAATGGATAGCAAAAGCAAATGTACATCAATTTTTATGCCCACTGAAAATTACTACATTTGCTTCAATGGCACAAATGAATGATCGCCTGATTCTGTTATCACAAATAAAAGAATGAAAATTAATCTGATAGTAATCGGGAAAACCACCGGAGATTGGTTGATCAGGGGTATCGGGGAGTATGCAGGCCGGTTGAAACACTACACTGATTTTACGATTACGGAGCTTGCAGGCATCAGGGGGGCATCGTCAATCCCTATGGCCAGGCTGCAGGAGGAAGAGAGCCGGATGCTGGCAAAAATGCTTGAATCTTATGACAAGGTAGTACTTCTTGATGAGCGTGGTTCGGAGATGGGATCTGTGGAATTTTCAGCTTTTATGCAAAAATCAATGAATGGAGGGGTAAGACGGATGGCCTTTGTGGTAGGGGGAGCCTACGGGTTCAGCGATGAATTCAGGGCGAAGGGTTACCCGATGGTGTCATTTTCGAAGATGACCTTTTCACACCAGATGATCCGGCTGCTCTTTACCGAACAACTTTACCGCGCCTTTACGATCCTGAAAGGGGAGCCATACCATCATACCGGTTAATCGTTTGTGTCCGATACGATGCCCAGCACTTTAGCCATGCTTTCCCAGACGAGTTGTGCCGTACTGTCCCATGAATACTTTTCGGGCAGTGCCCTGCTTCTTTCAACGAGATCTGCGCGCAGTTGCTTATCCTGAGTAATACGCTGCATCCCGGCGGCAATCTCTTCATGATTGGCAGGGTTGACAAGCAGGGCGGATTCACCGGCAATCTCTTTCATGGATGAATTGCCTGAAGTCAGGAGCGGTATACCTGCTGCTGCCGCTTCCAGAATCGGGATTCCAAAACCTTCAAAAAGAGAAGTGAATACCATTGCAGTTGCCCCATTGATCAAGGCATTCATCTCCTGATCTGCAACACGGCCGGTAAAGATAATATCCTTGCTGAACGGGTTCTGATCCAGTGCCTGTTTCATCTCTGCACTGATCCATTTGTTGTTTCCGGCGAAAACCAGTTTCTCGACGCACCCTGCTTTCTTTCTGAACTCCTGATAGGCTCTGATGATCCCATCCGTATTTTTTCGCGGGTGGATTGTCCCGGGGACAATCATATAATCACCATCGATGCCGAACCTTTGCTTTGAGAGCAGTATTTCCTCCATGGAGACCGGGTGAATATGAGACCCGACCCCGCAGAAAACCACGTCAACTTTTTCACGGGGCACATCGTAATGTCTGATGATATCCTGGCGTGAAAAATCGGATACGGTAATAATGCGAGAAGCCAGACGGGCCGAGTGCTTTACAGATGCATGGTAAAGTTTTCGGTAGGGGGTTGGCAGGAAATGGGGGAAATGCTCGAAATTCAGGTCATGGATGATGACAATTCCCGGGCAGGAGAGGTGCTGAGGGAGGAAAAAGTCGGGGGAAACATAAAGGTCGGGTTTGATCCGTTTTATAACCTGGGATACCGAAAAGTTGTTCCAGAACCTGATCAGTGCCGGATGGCGGGCAACAGGCCTTATGACCAGAGGTGTGACATTGGGGGGGAACCGGAAGGAGGTGTCATAGGGCCTGTCGAACAGGAAATAGAACTGGTGCCCGGGATGCATCGCTGCAATCACAGGCATGGTTTCCCAGGTAAACCAGCCGATACCATCCATTTTCCCCTTTATGACCAACCGTGTATTGATGACAATCTTCATCTTCAGGAAAACCTTTTTGCAAATATGATGATTTCAATGGACCTGATGCGCACGAAGGGGTGTTTTTCCGGGATGTTGATGATTATCAGCAAAATTTATTTGCAGATCACTGATACCCTTTTACCTTTGCCACATGCAAAGGAAGTTTCTCACAAACCTGTTGTTGCTGCTGTTTCTGAATATTTTAGTAAAACCCGTATACATATTCGGGATTGATCTGAAGGTTCAGAACCTGGTGGGGCCCGACGAGTATGGGATTTTCTTTTCGATGTTTAATTTCTCGATGCTTTTCAATATTCTGCTTGATTTCGGCATCACCAACTACAACAACCGGAATATCTCCCAATACAAGCAGTTGCTGAACAAACATTTCAGTGGTATTGTAACCTTGCGGTTGATTCTGGCAGTGGTGTATACCGTTGTTTCTTTTGCCATTGCGATGGCAGCAGGATACAGTGCCAGGCAGATGAGCCTCCTCGGTTTTTTGATCCTCAATCAGTTTCTCATTTCAACGATTCTCTACCTCAGGTCGAATATCGCAGGTTTGCAGCTTTTCAAGACAGACAGTATGCTGTCAGTGCTGGATCGTGTCATTCTGATTCTGCTTTGTGGTTTTCTGCTGTACAGCGGGTCGTGGAGCGGCAGGTTCACCATTGAGGTTTTCGTCTGGTGCCAGACTATCGCCTATCTGCTTGCCATGGTTACCGCACTCATTGTAGTTATGCGGAAAGCAGCATTCCGTCGTTTTTACTGGAATCCTTTGTTTGCCCGGTTGATCATCCGGAAGAGTTTCCCCTATGCCATGCTTACCTTACTGATGATGTTTTACTTCAGGGTTGATTCCGTGCTTCTTGAGCGACTCCTGCCTGATGGCCATGGAGCCAGGCAGGCCGGGATATATGCATCAGCATTCAGATTGCTGGATGCATTCATTATGGTGCCGTACCTTTTTTCAGTCCTCCTTCTTCCCATGTTCGCCAGGATGCTCAGGTTCAGGGAGGACATCCGATCCATCGTGAGTATCGCCTTTCCGATTCTGCTGGTCTTTTCCCTTGCCACTGTCGCGCTTTCCATTGGCTTCAGCAACGAGATTATGGCTGTATTGTACAAGGAGCATGCTGCGGAATCGGCAGCCGTCTTTCGATTGCTGATACCCGGGCTTGCAGCCTATTCCATCTCTTATGTATTTGGCACTTTACTCACCGCCAATGGCAACCTGTGGACACTGAATATCATTGCCGCTGCATCCATGGTTCTGAATATTACCCTGAACATCATGCTGATCCCCGTGTATGAGGCTTTGGGATCAGCAGTGGCAAGCTGTCTCACCCTGCTCCTGGCAGCAACCCTTCAGATGATCATCTCTGCACGCAGATTTGACCTCTGGCCCGGATGGGCAATCCTGATCAGATTCCTTGTGTTTATGGGCGGTACGATTGCAGTGATCCTTTTCCAGCCATACCTTGAAATGAGTTGGGTTTACAGGTTTGTCATTTCAGGGGCTGTTATTGTGATCATCCCCGTGATAACCGGTTTCATCCGCCCGGCAAAACTTGTTCAGATTGTTACGAAGAGCTGAATTTGGATCCGGGTGCCCGGAAGCGGATGATATTCAATTTTTCCCTATTTTTGGCCAGCCGGATTTTCCGGAACAATGTATTGTAACACCATCATAAACAGATCATGACCGAAAAAACTCGTAAAGATTTCGATTTTAACTCCGTAAATTTCCTCTGGTTCATCTGGAAATGGAAATGGGTGATAGCGATAGCTGTTATTGCTGCAGGGTTGCTGGCGGCCATCTTTTCCGGGCCCAGGTTTATCACGCCGATGTTTAAGTCTGTGGTGATTTTGTTTCCCACATCCACCAACTCTGTATCTAAGGCGTTGATGGATGAAATCCCGGGATCAAAACAGGACATTATGGCTTTTGGCGAAGAGGCAGAAGCCGAACAGATGCTTCAGATCCTCAACTCCAGTGAAATCCGCGACCGGATTATTCAAAAATATGACCTGCGGAAGCACTACAAGATCAGGCCTCAATCGAAATATGCCATTACGG
>JAWOGX010000302.1:0-15746 GCA_046496455.1 Bacteroidales bacterium
ATCGACCCGATCGAGATCCGCCGCCGGAACTTTCTCGGCGACGACGTCTTCCCCTTCCGCACCCTCACCGGCAACACCTACGACTCCGGTCGGTATCACCTCCCGCTCGACCCTATTACCAAGCCGTATAAGAGGGCAAAAGGATATAATAAAATTTTCATTTCCCGTTTGTGAAAATCGTTCCAATATTAAAAAGAATAAATCTAAATCACAATAAGAAATTGTTGATAAATCTCTATCTTATTGAAAATCTATTCAAAATTCATTTTTCATCAGCATAAATCATTATTTTTGATAAATTGATTCTTATAATTACAAAATCTATAATCCATGAAAATACGAGACATTATTGCATATCTTGAAGAACTGGCGCCACTCCAACTCCAGGAAAGTTATGATAACAGTGGGTTGCAGGTAGGGCATCCCGAAACGGAGGTGGAGGGGGTGCTGATTGCACTGGATGTGGATGCCAGGATGATTTCAGAAGCAAAAAGCAAGGGTTGTGGATTGATCATATCACACCATCCGGTAATCTTCAAACCCTTAAGGCGCCTGACAGGGGGTAGTTTAGCAGAAACAATCGTTGAAGCAGCAATCAGGGAGGGCATAGCGCTTTATGCTATCCACACAAACCTTGACAATGCGGCCGGAGGATTGAACCAGGCTCTTGCCGGGTTGATAGGATTGCAGGGGGTCCAGGTCCTTCAGCCAGGAATTGTGAAATTGCAGAAACTGATCACCTATTGCCCTGAAGAAGCCGTTGGAAAGGTGATGGAGGCTATGGCAGGATCAGGTGCGGGACAGATTGGAAGATATGATCATTGCAGTTTTCAGACCGCAGGCGAGGGCACTTTCCGGGCGCTTGACGGGGCCAATCCTTATGTTGGAACCTTAAATCAGCTTCACAGGGAGCGGGAGGTAAAACTGGAGATGATTGTAAGGGAATATGAGATGGGAAAAGTTATTCGTGCGATGAAGGGTGCTCATCCGTATGAAGAGGTAGCCTATGATGTGGTACCTTTGGCCAATACTGATCCTGGAGCGGGAGCCGGTGCATGGGGTACCCTTTCGGAGCCTCAATCCCCGGAAAGTTTTCTTTCAATGATCAAGGACAGATTAGGTGCAGAGGTTTTGAGGCACTCAGTTTTGCCGTCTGGGATGATCAGGAAGGTTGCCGTTTGCGGAGGGAGCGGTGGTTTTCTGACAGATGCCGTCATCAGGGCAGGGATGGATGCATTCATTACAGGTGATCTCAAATACCATCAGTTCGCGGATGCTTCAGACAGTTTGTTGCTGGTGGATGCCGGACATTTTGAGACGGAAATTATGATGACAAGCGTGATAATGGATGCTATTCGAAAAAAATTCCCTACTTTTGCGTGCTCGATTTCAGAACATGCGAGGAATCCTGTAAAATACACATAATCAAATCATTAATTGAAAATGATTAAAGAAGAAAACCCACAGGGAAAAGAGATGACCACGGAAGAGAGGCTCATCGCATTATACAGTTTGCAGAAAGTTGATTCACACATAGACCGGATCCGTATTGTGCACGGTGAACTGCCACTTGAAGTAGAAGACCTTGAGGATGAGATTGCAGGTTTGGAGACCCGTTTGCAGAGGCATCGGGAAGAGATAGACATCATAGAAACTGCCATCAGGGAAAAAAAGGAAGGGATCAAGCAGAGTGAGGTGTTGATCAGGAAATACGAAGAGCAGCAAAAGAATGTAAGGAATAACCGCGAGTTTGATTCGCTTTCAAAGGAAATTGAATATCAGGGTCTTGAAATCCAGTTGCTGGAGAAAAAGATCAGGGAGCACAACGCTGAACTGGAAATCAAGAAGGGGCTTGTTGAGGAGGCTGACAAGAGACTTTCGGAGCGGAATGAAGATCTTGCCCTCAAGAAAAAAGAGCTCACAGAAATTGTTGCCGAGACTGCCAAGGAAGAGGAGCAGTTGCTTAAGTTATCAGATGAATACAGCAGCCAGATTGAGGACCGGCTATTAATGGCCTATAAGCGGATCCGAAAGAATGCACAGAATGGGCTTGCAGTGGTTAAGGTTGAAAGGGATGCCTGTGGAGGTTGTTTCAACAAGATACCACCACAAAGACAACTTGATATCAGGATGCACAAGAAAGTCATTGTTTGCGAGTACTGTGGAAGAATTCTTGTTGATAATGAGATTGAAGAGATTGTGCAGGGAAGGATTCACAGCAGGCTGAACACACCCACCAGTTAAAATTTCTTAAAATTTAAAAAGCTGCATCATTTTTGTGCAAAATCTGCCTGAACCAAACGCAATGACGAATATGAAGACACTAATTACCCTACTTTTTCTTTTGGCAAGCTTCCTTCCGGGATTTTCCCAGAGTTTGACACTTACCCACTACGGTACACCGATTGCAAACGGTTCGACGCTTGATATCAGCGGAAGTGTTGATTCACTTCTTATTGTTTACTTGAAGGTTCATAATACAGGTAGCGCCATCCTGGATGTCAAAGTGCGGAAAGATGACATCTCTGTGGTGGCCGGCACCATGGACACCTACTGTTTTGCAGGACAGTGTTACGGCGGCTCAACACCGGTTTCACTGGCGGGTGTACAGATTGCCCCTGGCACTTATGATACCACCTTCTCAGGGGATTACTACCCACTTGGGCAGACTGGGGTGAGCATTTTCCGGTATACCTTTTTTGATGTGAACAATCAGAATGACACTGTGTCAGTCACCGTGAGATACTCAGCAACATTAAATGTACCTTCTGTTGACCCCGTGATGGCACAGCTGTCGAATGTTTACCCTAACCCGGCCAATGACAAGTTATTCTTCGATTACAATCCTTCTGCAGTGGCAGACCCCCGAACGTTAGTGATCAGGGATATGGCGGGGAGAAAGGTAAGGGAATCCGAACTTCCGAATCAGCAGGGGACTCTCGAAATGGATGTCACGGAGATGGAGTCGGGTGTATATTTTTATTCGCTGCTGCAAAACAACAAGGTTATACTTACCCGTAAGCTTGTCATCAAAAGATGATGGCAAAGGGGTGAGGAAGGAAACTCTGCTGTTGACAGCAGAGTTTTTTTTATTTTTGACGATCAGTAATATCTATCATGGCAAAATCCCTCTTTACACCTGGTTCCACCCCGGAATTCCTTTTGAGGGTCCGGATGCAGGCATGTGTGATGGTGATCGTCGTCTTGTTGATATGGATGCCGGACAATGCACTGGGACAGCGCAGGGTTGAGTGGATCAGGTCTGACTTTGTTGAATATGACCAACAGACCTACGGCAGGGTGAGACGGGCAATTGGCAATGTTGAGTTCAGACATATGGGGACCTACCTGTTCTGTGATTCAGCCTATTTCTATGAGGAGACCAATAAAGTGGAGGCTTACTCCAATGTGCATATTCAGGATTCGGACACTTTAAACCTATATTGTGATTTTCTTGAATATATCCCGGGAACGAGACTCGCAACCGCCAGGAGAAATGTGGTTTTGGTTGATCCACAGGTTTCATTGACTACTGAGGAGTTGTATTACGATCTTGAGAAGAATTTGGCTTATTATGAGCATGATGCAACGATAGTCAGTGAGACCAATACCCTGAAGAGCAGGAAAGGAAGTTACGCTTCAGACAATAAGCTGTTTGTGTTTGAGAAGGATGTTGAACTTGAACATCCCAATTTCACGCTTTATACGGACACACTGCATTATTGGAGCAACACGGAGGTTGCTAATCTGTACGGACCCACCTTAATCAGGAGTGACGAGAACCTGATTTATGCCGAACGGGGGATTTATGATACCCAAAAGGATTTTTCAGTTTTCTGGCAAAATGCGTGGTTGCAGAATAAGGAATCCAGGCTTGCCGGCGACAGCCTGGAATATGACCGGAACACTTCCTTTGCCAGGGCGTTCGATAATGTATCGATTACTGACACGGTAAATCATTATGTTTTTGGCGGCCATTTCGGGGAGTATGACGAGGTTTCCGGATACAGCTTCATGACCGATAGTGCCTGGGCAGTGTTCATAGACGCGGGCGATTCATTGACCATGCGAGCTGATACTTTATATCTTACATTCGATTCCCTTCAGAATGGAAAAGTTTTCAATGGGTACTACCATGTAAGATTTTTCCGGTCGGATTTGCAAGGGGTCTGTGATTCGCTGGTATATCTGTTTGCGGATTCCACGATAACGATGTATGCAGAACCGGTAATATGGTTTGAACGGACCCAGGTGGTTGCTGATACGATCATGCTGTTGTTTCAGAACCGGAGGCTTTCAAAGATGGAGATGATAAACAACACATTTATCATCAGCGATGACAAGGGGAATCAATACAATCAGATAAAAGGGAAGGCAATCACTGCCTGGTTTGATGAGCATGAACTCAGGGTGATGCATGTTCACGGGAACACAGAAACGCTTTATTATGTAAGGGATGATGGGGATGAGCTTATTGGTATCGATAAGGCTATCTCCGACAGGCTCAGGATTGAGTTTAGTGAGGGGGAGGTGCAGAACATTATATATTTTACGAAAGTGAAAGGGACTACTTACCCTGAGCAGGACCTTTCTGCCGGGGAAAGGGAACTGAAGGGGTTTTTGCTCAGGAGTGAAGAGCGTCCGGCAAGCAGGGAAGATCTATCCAGGTAATACGATTTGAGAAAATTACTCCTCGACCAGCGGGGTGTAGGGTTGTTTTTTGCTGCTTCTTCCGATTACACTGAAATGGAGATAGCGACTGGGGTTTTGTTTGATATCATGGATGAGCTCTTTCAACTCCCTGGATGACTTTTCAAGCTGGACATAAAGGTCTTTGTTATTGATCAGCTGAGCCATTGAGCCATCTCCTTCGTTGATTTTTTCGACCACTACCGAGAAATCGGCTATGGCTTTGTCGGCATTCCGGATTGTTTGTGTGAAACGGATTTGGGCGAGGGTATCTGAAACCTGGCCTATGTTGGTGATAATCCTGCTAAGTGTTTCGTTGTTGTTCTGGATGTTTGCGGTGATTGATTCAACATTTCCAACGATTGATGCCAGGCGGTTTTTCTGTGATGATACGAGGGTATCGATATTGTATGTTGTGTTTTTGAGGAGGTCAATGGAGCGTCTGATATTTTGCATTGCCAGTGTAAGGTTCATCCTGGTTTCTTCATTAAAAACATATCTGATCACGGTAAGCACCGTATCGAGGGATAACATCACGTTTTCGGCTTTTTTCTTGACTGGCAGCATTTCGATGCTGAATTGTTCCTGGATGGTTGTGGCAACGGCTGAATTCAGGGTGTCGAGAGGTTTAAGCGGGATCGGGGATTTACCCAACTGGATATTGATCACATTGGATCCCAGGAGGTTGGTTTCAATAACAGCTCTTGAATCAGAAGGTATCAGGATATCCTCGGTAACACCAAATTTTACCAGGAGGCGGGCTTCGGGGTCATTGTCCATAAATTGTATGCTTCTGACCAGACCGACCTGATACCCGTTAATGGTGATGGGGTTGTTGATACTCAGTCCTGCAGTTTTGTCGTAGATCGAGTAGAATACCCTCTCTTTGGAGAAGATATTCTTCCCTTTCATAAAATTGATACCCCAAATGAACAGGGCAAGAGCGGCAACAAACAGCAGTGCGATTTTTATTTCTTTTTGATATTTCAAAGCAAATCCTAAATGGTGAAGAAAACAAAATTAATGAATTAATTGCCCTGACTCAAGGAAAAAATGGCAAATCGCTATTTTTCGAGCAATAGCATGGCATCCGCAGTAGTGATTCTTTTGCCTTTGTGAAAAGCCACCACGAAGGCATCCTTAAACACGCCCCGGATCAGCTCATCCCTATATGCGGCCGCCTGACTGATAGTCGGGAAGTGGCCGGCCACATAACGGAATGTGCCATCCTGCTGATACATATGCACATCTTTGATCCCGGCAAAGGCTGGATCATCAAGATTTTTTTGTTTTGAAGCAGAAAGGAACTGGACAGCGAAATATACTTCGGAGGGGGTTGGTGTGGGCGATTGTGTGTGGGTTTGGGGTGTAGCTATTTGCTCCGGAGGATTATTTTTGGGTTTGGTATCTGCGGGAGCTGAGGGGGTGTGAGCTGCAACTGTTTCCTGGGGTTGACCTGATGGTTTAGGCTGGTTGGCGCTGTTCTGAACAATGTTTTCAGTTGTTTTATTATCAACAGTTTTGGCTTCAACGGTTTCCGGTCCGGATGTTTTGACATCGGTGGTTTTTTCTTCTGCAGGGATATCTGTTCTGATTTTGGGTTTGACGCCATCCACTTTTTCGCGGTAATTGATCACCGCATTGAATATTGATGTAGCAATGGCTTTTTGCCCTGCGTCTGAAGTGAGATATTTCCTTTCGTTTTCATTGCTGATGAATCCGGCTTCGACGAGGATGCCCGGCATATTGGTCTTAAAGAGAACGAGGAAACCTGCTTGTTTAACGCCCCTGTCGAACCGTTGTGCCACAGTGCGCATCTCTTTCTGGATCAGCGAGGCAAACTCTACACTCTGATCAAGATGGGTATTCTGGTAGAGGGAAAAGATGATTTCAGCTTCGGGTGAATTAGGGTCAAACCCTTCATAACGCGTTTCGTAATCAGCTTCCAGGAGTATTACAGCGTTTTCTGTTTTAGCGACTTCAAGGTTCGCCTTGCTTTTATGGAGTCCCATTACCCAGGTTTCGGCGCCATACGGTTTGGATGACTCGACGGAGTTGCAATGGATGGAGATAAAAAGGTCTGCCTTACATTCGTTTGCTTTTTTGGGCCTTTTGTAGAGTTCAACGGTTTCATCCTTGTCACGGGTGTAAACCACTTTGGTGTTTTCCAATGCGGCCAGTTGTTTTCCCAGTTTCAGTGCAACGGCCAGGGTGATGTCCTTTTCCTTGACTGTGCCGCTGACTGCACCGGGATCCGTTCCACCGTGCCCCGGATCAATAACGATGACCCACTCTTTTTTTGTCTGTGCTGCTGAAGTCCGGGGCTGAAAGATAAGGGCAAGGAGCAATATGAACAACAGGGGCAGCAACCTGTACAAACGGTTTGACATTTTCCCTAATTTTGTTTCCACGATAATCATCACAATCATTAACAATAAAAACGTTTAAACAAGGTTTTTTAGTGCAGTTTCGCAGGGTGAAAGTGTGCCCGAAACATGCATAAAATTAGTGTTAAAACCTTGAGAAATCCGGATGGCAGGGGTTCACTTGTTAACTAAGAAATTAACAATAGTTTTCTTTGTTTTGGTGATTCATCAGGTGATGATTTTGCCCGGGAATATTGGTGCCCAGGAACCGGATACCTTAAAGGTCAGCACCATGCCACGATTGTCAGATTCCCTGGTTCAACCGGCAGACACTTTGCCTGCAGCCGATAGGCAGGCCCGGAAATCGACAAAAATTGAATCAAGGATTGATTATGAAGCCGAGGATTCACTGCGGATGGATTTCTCGGTTTACAAAGCCTATCTTTACGGCAACTACACGAATGCTCAGCTCAATTATCAGCAGATTGAGCTGAAGAGCGGCTACGTTGAGATGGATTTCCGGCAAAACCAGGTGTATGCGCGAGGTTTTGAGGATTCTGCAGGGGTAAAGATTAATGAACCGGAGTTTACGGAGGGCGAACGGACTTTTACAGCGCGGGAGATGTATTACAACCTGGAGACGCGGCAGGGATTCATCCGGAGGGTGGTTACCAATGAGGGAGAGGGTTATCTGTTGGGTGACTCGATCAAGAAACTGTCGAACGATCATATCAACATCAGTTCCGGGTCATACACCACGTGTAATCATCATGATGCGCCCCATTACGAAATCTATTTCCGCAGGGCGAAGGTGATTCCCAAGGACAAGATCATCACAGGGCCTGCTTTTTTGCGTATCGAGGGGATTCCAACACCCCTGATTTTGCCGTTTGGGTTTTTCCCCAACAAGAAGGGCCAGGCATCCGGGATTCTGATACCGACCTATGGAGAGACTGCCAACATGGGGTTTTTCCTTCAAAACGGGGGATATTACTTTGGGATCAACGATCATGTTGACCTGGCTTTGCGTGGCGATATATACAGCCGTGGGAGCTGGGGTTTGAAAGCGGAGTCTGTTTACAAGGTCAGGTATCGATACCAGGGGCGGTTGAGCCTGAGTTATGCAATGACCAAGCTAGGGGACCCTGATGCTACGGATTATGAGGAGAGCAACAACTTTTTTGTGCGGTGGAGTCATGGCCAGGAACCCGGGTCGAGGCCCAACAGCAGATTTTCGGCCAATGTGAATGCCGGATCAAGCAATTACAATGATTACAACTCCACATCTGTCAACGATTATCTGACCAATACCTACACCTCGAGCATCAACTATTCAACACAGATTGCCGGGCTTTTCAATCTCAGTGCTGCCATGTCGCACAATCAGAATACCAAGACCAAAGAGGTACAAATGAAATTTCCGGACCTTAGCGTTTCAACGGTCAGGAGGATCTATCCGTTCCGGTTACCGGGCTTCAGCGGAAAGCCGAAATGGTACCAGGACATTAACCTGAATTACACCATGATTTCCCAGAACTCACTCGTTACCTATGATAGTCTGATCAAAGATGTACGGTTCCGGGATTTCAACAACGGCATCCAGCATACCATCCCCATACAAAGCAATATTAATCTGGGGGGATGGCTCAATATCAACAATACTTTTCAGTATACCGAACGGTGGTATTTCAGGCATTACGACAAGCAGTGGAACAACGGCACTTTGATCACCCCAACAGACACCTTCACCGGTTATGTGCAAACGGATACCATCTATGGCTTCAAAGCCGCAAGGAACTTTGGATTCACCTCGACCTGGAACACGAGTATGTATGGATTCTATGATTTCACGCGTGGCCCGGTGACAACGGTCCGCCATGTGATGAAACCTTCACTGAGTTTCAATTACACTCCCGATTTTGCAGCCCAGCGGTGGGGGTATTACCGTTATTATATGCAACCTGGATCACAGGGAGCCATATTGAACAGGTATTCAATCTTTGAGACACTGGTGTATGGTTCACCACCGGCAGGCAGGTCGGGCAGACTCGGGTTATCAGTGGGGAACACCGTTGAGATGAAAGTCAGGCAGAAAGAGGATACTCTGGGGCTTAAAAAGGTAGTGCTGATAGAGGGGTTGAATGTGTCAACGGGGTACGATGTTGCGAGAGATTCCCTGAACTGGTCCCCGCTTTCACTGAACGCATACACCACGCTGTTTAAAAACTTCAGGATCAATGTAACAGGAGCCTGGGATCCTTACCAGGTTGATTCCCTCGGCCGGAGGATCAACCGGTTTGAGTATGCCAGGAGTAAACGGTTTTTCCGTCGGACCAACTCTGAGGTGGATGTCACTTTCCGTTATCAGCTAAGTTCGAAGGAGGCAAAAGGGGAGCAACCTGAGAGTGCTTACGGGACTGAAGAGGAGATTGACCAGATCAGGAACAGTCCTGAGTCGTATATCGATTGGAATAACCCCTGGAGTTTTTCAATTACGTATTCGTTTAAATACGCTTCTGTGCTGAAATACACACCGGAGATTCGGGATAACGAGCTGATTCAGACTGTTGGCCTGCAGGGGGATTTCAATCTGACTCCAAAATGGAAGGTGGAAGTGATGACCGGATATGATTTTGCAGCCAAAGACCTTTCCTTCACCAGACTTGGGCTCTGGAGGGACCTGCATTGCTGGGATCTGGCGATGGAGTGGATTCCGTCGGGGCCGAGGAAGAGTTATATGTTGACCATCAAGGTGAAATCTGCAGTGCTGCAGGATTTGAAGCTCACAAGGAAGAGTGACTGGCGGGATAACGTTTAATGGTACACTAGCCGAAAAGGAAGACCAGGCTGATGATCATCACGGACAGGGCAGCAGCAAGATCAAGAATATTGGAGAAGATAAAACCTGCATTTTTACCTATGGCCACACCCAAGGCCAAACCAAGGAGAGCAGCGATTGCAAAGGGAGTCATCCCACAGATCAGGCTGAAGCTGGCCAATAAGGGGAGGGCAGTGCCAACAAGCAGGATGTCAATATTGAGCATAAGTATCAATCCGAAGAGGGTAGAAGTTTTGCTGATGTCATAGATCCTTTGGATTGTTTTGGTTTTAAACGCCCTGATTATGATTTTGCAGGCAATCACCAGGAGGAGCAGAGCGCCGGCTTTGGGTGCAAAGATATCCAGCGGGGTGGTCAGCGCCTTGCCGAGCATCAGGCCGGTAATGGCCAGCAGCAGGTTCAGGAGGAAATAGATAACAGAGGGTTTCAGGACGTTTAACCTGAATCCGGATTTAAAATAGAGTGACGAGAACGACATTGCCAGGGCACCACAGCAAAATCCTGTTAAGATGAATAGGGTTGTAATATCCATTTGCATCATGAATAGATCAGGGCAACAATCTGTTCGAGGCACCTGGCGTCAGTTTCATCAAATGCACCAATATCCCGGCTGTCGACATCAAGGACAGCAGTGACCTGACCTGAAGCGTTCCGGACAGGCACGACGATTTCCGACCTGGACCTGGAGTCACAGGCAATATGGCCGGGGAAGAGGTGCACATCCGGAACGATAACAGTTTGGCCAGTGTTGAAACCATGCCAGCAAACACCGGTATCCTTTTGCAGCACCAAGCAGGCGACGGGTCCCTGATAGGGGCCAACGACCAGCTGGCCATCGGTATGCAGGTAGAAGCCGGTCCAGAAGAAATAGTCCAGTTTGTGGTGCAGCACAGCCGAAATGGTAGCCATCCTGGCAAGCGGGCTGCGGCTTTTCTGCAGCAATTCATTCAATTGAGTGATGATACGCTGGTATCGGTGTTCTTTCTGCATGGCGGTTAATCATCAGCTTTTCAGCAGGGATGGTTTCAGGCCCTTTCAAGCTTAACTGTGAAATGTCTCATGATCGGGGCTTCGTAAACGATTCTGAATCCCCGTGTGATCTGCTCTCTTCTGGCAAAGACATTGCCGAGGGCAACAGCCACATAGTCCATGTGGTTATTGGTATAAACCCTTCTGGGGATGGCCAGGCGGAGGAATTCAAGCCTCGGGTAGCGGTTTTCGCGGGTGACAGGATCGCGGTCGGCGAGGATGGTGCCAATCTCAACCCCTCTTACACCACCTTCGATATAGAGTTCGACGGCGAGGGTCTGTGCCTGGAACTCCTCCACCGGAATATTCGGCAGGAATTTTTTTGCATCCACGAAGATGGCATGGCCTCCAAAAGGTTCCTGCACGGGAACGCCGAATGATTTGAGTTTCGACCCGAGATAGCCCACCTGTCCGATGCGGGTGTTCAGATAATCGTATTCAGTACCTTCATACAGGCCCTGAGCCAGTGCGTTCATGTCCCTTCCCGACATCCCGCCATAAGTAATGTAGCCCTCGAACATAATATTGAAGACCGAGGCCTGCCGGAAGATATCTTCACTGCGCATGGCGATAAAACCGCCCATGTTGACGATTGCATCTTTCTTACTGCTCATGGTCATCATGTCAGCATAGGAGAACATCTCCCTGACGATCTCGCGGATGGAGTGATTTTCATAACCCGCTTCACGTTCCTTGATAAAGTAGGCATTTTCCGCAAACCTCGCGGAGTCAAAGATCACCGGGATGCCATATCTCTGTGCCAGGGCATAAGTCTGGCGGAGGTTCTCCATGGAAACAGGTTGTCCTCCGGAGGTATTGCAGGTCACGGTAACGATAATGGCAGGAATCTTCTCTTTGGGATTGCTGCTGAGTACCTCTTCGAGTTTTGCCAGGTTGATGTTTCCCTTGAAAGGGTGGTAGAGCGTGGTGTCGTAGGCTTCATCAATGGTACAGTCAACGGCAAAGGCTTTCCTGAATTCGATGTGGCCTTTGGTGGTATCGAAATGGGCATTGCCCGGCACGATGTTGCCCTCTTTGAAAAGGACGGAGAAGAGGACATTTTCGGCCGCCCTTCCCTGGTGTGTGGGGAGGAAATACTCAAAACCTGTGATTTCACGGATTGCCTCTTTCATTTTGAAGTATGATGAAGCACCTGCATAGCTTTCATCTCCAAGCATGAGTGCAGACCATTGTCTGTCTGACATCGCCCCTGTTCCTGAATCGGTAAGAAAATCAATAAATACCTGATCACTGCGGAGGTTGAAAAGGTTATACCCTGCTTCGCGGATCCAGGTTTCGCGCTCCTGGCGGGTTGACCTGCGGATCGGTTCAACCATTTTTATTTTGTAGGATTCTGCAAACGGTAATTCCATAATGCTATCGTGTTGAATTAAAAGATCAAAAAAAAATAAATGGGAAAAAACCGGGAGGGATCAAAAATAAAACGAGTCCCTTCTCTTGATGTTCAGGTAGCGGAACGCTGCAGAAATTGACAATCCTAATGACATTTCAATCGGTGTGTTTCTGTTTCACCTTGGGTGATTCCTGAGTGTGCCCCAACGGGCCCTGCAAAGATAGCCCGAAAGGTTAAAATGCCAAACTTTTGTTGAAAAAAATCTCTATATCATTCTGAAAATCTGTCTGATTCTGCAATTGGGTCCCAAAAGAGCGCTTCAAAATCCTGAACGGAATCATTCACGATGGTGACTCCTTCACTTTCGAGAAGTTGCTGCATCAGTCCGGGGTCACCGAAGTGATGCTTGCCGGTAAGCTTACCATAGCGGTTTACGACCCGATGTGCAGGGACATTTTCCGGATGGTGGTGAGAAGCATTCATTGCCCATCCCACCATCCTGGCAGCTCCGGGTGTTGAGAGGCAGTTGGCGATTGCGCCGTAGGTGGTGACCCTTCCGTGAGGAATTTTCTGCACCACCTTATAAACACGGCTGAAGAAGTGGTCATGATTCATGGCGCAGGGTGGGCTTTGTAGCGTATATATTTTATAGACAAGCCTTTGGACAGCCAAATGTTTTCATAGTAAGTTTTTATCCCGGCCACTTCATCCGCGGTGGGATCACTGTGGATATTGGGTGAGGTTGCCAGAATGGATAGTTTTTCATTTTCGATGACTTGAAGGGTATAGAAATAGAGTTGATCGTCATCGGTTTTGAGGTGGATGACGCCATCTGGTTTCACCACATTTCTGTAACGTTTCAGGAATTGGGGGGATGTGAGTCTCTTTTTCTCACGTGAAGACCTGGGTTGGGGATCGGGGAAGGTAATCCAGATTTCATCCACTTCATTTGGTGCGAAGAAATGTTCAAGCAATTCAATTCTGGTTCTGATAAAGGCGACATTACTGAGGTTTTCAGTTTGGGAAGTTTTGCAACCTTTCCACATACGTGCTCCTTTGATATCCATGCCGATGAAATTCTTTTCCGGATATTTCCTGGAGAGCCCTATGGTGTATTCCCCTTTGCCACAGCCAAGTTCCAGAACGAGAGGATTGCCGTTGTCAAAAAACCGGCTGTTCCAGTTCCCTTTCAGATGGAAAGGATGCTGGGAAAGCTGTTCAAAGGAGACCTGGAACATATTGGGAAAGGTTTGATTCTCAGCGAATCTGGCCAGTTTTTTCTTTTTGCTCATGATTTCCAGTGAGGTTGGTTGTCGGAATCCGGGCAAAGATAAACATGGAATCTGAAAAGGGGATGGAAACCATCAGCGATATTTTCTCCCTGCCAGGGTAAGCATTTCCTCACGGGTCAAGACCAGCAGAAAGACCTGAGAGGTGTTGGAAAGAGGTCCCGGGGAGGCACATCGCGGCCTGGATATTGGCCATCGGGATGGGTTTTTCAGATGTGTGGAAAAGTCGGCAGAGGTGATGCTGGTTGTATTCATCACTGTAATAAAATACAAGCTGTCTTTTGAATTCGAAATCACAATTTCTGCAGACCCGACACAGTGTCTGACTGACAGAGGCTGCCCCAAAGTTGAAATCAGGTCAGGGATCCTGAAGGTAGCATCGCAATAGTGGATGCTATCCGTGCCTTGTGTCCTGTCATCCAGGTAATTCCGGATTGCGGTTTTAAGGATTCTGGCATTACGGATATAGCCTGAAGCCTCTGACTGGCTATGGAACAGAATGTTTTCAGGCCCGTGCCCAAAAAGAAAGTGACCCAGCATTAAGTTGACCAGCGCTTTCTCTTTCCTGCGGTGGGTTTTCCCGGGGAGATTCAGTGCAGATGCGACCCAAACGGAATCGCGACAGGTGGTTTTGCTGAGGTTTACCTGGAGTGGTGTGATTCGAAATGCCGTGCTTTGCGGAACGGCCTCGTGAAAGGCCTTCATCTCACCTGAATTTATATTCAAAGCGCACGTCTCATGGTATCTGTTCCAACCGCCACTCAGCAGGAATGCTGTTCTGGTCAGGATGAGGGGGGAATTTCCCTTTCGGGATGTTGTCACTGGTAGGTCAGCAGGTTCGAAAAGGGTTTGTCCGTTTCCGGAAAAAACGAGAAAAAAGACAACTGCCCCAGTCAGTACCGGCATCCGCAGGATCCGGCCGACTACTTTAACAGAGAGTTCTGCCATTGGTTACAATCAAAATTTTTTGATTTTTTCTGCCGGTGATGATGATATGTGCTGTTTATGCATAACCATTCGTCCTTCAGCAAAATGTTAAGGGATGTTTCAGATCGTTTATTTTGAATAGCAAGATGTAGAGTAGGGTTTCCACAGAAGATTACAACCTGAGGACCCATGCATTGAGCAGTTTTTTCTCCTCATTGGCTTGTTTGAGGTTATTCCTGGCTTCGGCGGCGGAGGGGAATAAACCTGCTGATACCCTGAAGAGTCCTGATGATGTTTTCCCTTCAATGGATGCGCTGAAGCCCTGTGACTGGAGTTGACCGACCATTTTTTCGGCATTTTTCTGATCACCGAAGCAGCCGGCGATAATGGCGTACTGCCCGGAACGGCCCATTGCCATAGGCTTTTCCGGTTGAGTTCGGGTTGAGGTTTCCTTTTCTTCAACTTCTGGCACTGATGTGGTTGCCGTATCTTCGTCCGGTACAGGTTCAGTGATCATTTTATCATCCGGCAGAGGCTCACCAGCTTGTGGATCCTGACCCGCAATATCTTCAGCGTCTTTATCTTTATCGGAAAAGTAAGCTGTGCATTGTGTATACCATTCAGTTGCTTTGTCCTGATTAAACCAGACCCAGGCAGCACCGGCCAGGAGGAGGAGAAGCAGGACAATGATCCAGACAAGCCATCTCCTTTTCTTTCTGAACGGTTCATGTTCACCGGGATGCTGCGGAGTGTCGGTTGCAGCATCAGGCTGAATTTCTGTTTCCCGGGATACTTCCGGATGGGATGCTGATGCTGCAGAAGCTGGTTCAAGTCCGAAAGAGGAGATATCGTAGTTGACCGACTCATCAGCATTAAAGGTAAGGAGGTTGTTGGCCTGGACGAATTCGCCGATGCCAGGAAGGGTTACCCGTCCTTTCTTTTCAAGGGTTTCCAGCAGGTCTTCCACATAATCCCTTACCGCTTCATTGCCTTTCAGGATTGTGCTGTTGAGTTTCTCGGAGACAACCCTGGCGAGGACATAATCGTTGGCTTTGACCGACGGATTGAATGAGACGGTTCTGGAAGGTGGCATAAGCTTGCCGGAGGCGTTTCTGCCTGCTGGCTGCGTGGTTGTCCTGAATTCGCCGAATCCGGGAAGTATAATGGATTCGCGCTGGTAAAGAAGTTCACTGAGGTATTGCGGGATGTTCATCGTGAAGAGGTGTTGGTTTCAGATTTCAGATTTCGGATTG
>JAWOGX010000322.1:0-12298 GCA_046496455.1 Bacteroidales bacterium
CAAACCCAGATAGAGCAGAACCTTGATTTTAAGGTCGGTCTTCTCATACTTGGCTTGGTCAGTGTGAAGTCTGATGATATAATCCAGGTGCAGCTTATATTTGACGGTTCCTGATCAGAGGCAGTGCCGGGGTGCAGCGCGACAATCTGCGCAACACCAAAAAAGCAACCTCCATACGAGCCATCTCCTCCCTCAATGCCTCGTACAATCCCTTACCCAGGTTCGGCATCGACCTCAGTTACAGCAACTACACCAACAACCAACGGGCGGGGCGGCTACCGCTTATCGATTCCCTGAAACAGTACCATACTACGGCCAATTTCTCCATCATGCCCCGGCTGATCATCACCCAAGAGAAACACCAGCATCTCATCATGCTGATCATTAACAGGATGGAACTTAAAGACCACAACGAAAGCACCGCCCTTTTCACCGAAAACCAGGCTCTGACACTGCAAGGCAACTATCACCTGCTGTTTACGGAATATGCCATCACCTGTATGGCAGGCCTGACGCACAACAGATTAACCACGGAGATGGCCAGGTTTGGTGCCACAGGTCTCAGCCTGGGGGTCAGTAAAGCGTTCCTCGCCGGAAAAATCTCTGCGGGGTGGAATGGCGCGGTGGTCCTTAATCACGGAGAATTGCAGAGAGGCTGGATTTTCAACCATGGGCTTACCGGCATGTATCATGTTAAAAAGCATCACGCTTTGCGTCTTAACATATATATGATCAATGCATTATACAAGGATGAGAGCCTGTCTCCATCCTTCAACGAAACAAAAGGGGATTTTGGCTATGTGTATACATTCTGATCTCGAAGGCTTCGCGGTGAGAAGCTTAAAAAAGTTGTTCATTGGTGCGGTTTTTTTTCTCTGGATGTTCCATGCTTCCGTCGTGGCACAGGTCAACGTCACCGTCAATGTCACACCACCATACTCAACCAAGTTGAGCGATTACTCATCCAACCCCAACAAGGTGCTGGTTACATTGCTGAATGTCACACCCGACCAGCAACCTCTTCAGGTTTACCTGGGGGGAGAGATTTCAAGCGACGGCGGCATCAGGATTTTTACCCGACCAGGACACAAACCGGCCATGCCCATCACCCTGATGCCCGGTTCGGTCTACATCGTCAATCATCAAAACCTTGGATCAGTACTTAATGCTGAGCAACTTGTTTACCAGGGGATCACAGAGCAGGAGATCATTTACGGCAACGGGTTGCCGGAAGACGTTTACACCTTGTGCATCAGGGTGTATGATTATGCCACCGATCAGCCGTTGTCAGACGAGGCTCCGGCAGGATGCAGCGCCCCCTTTTGGGTGGTGAGCCTGGAACCTCCGGTTATCCTGCAACCCTTTTGCCACGACTCCCTGACGCTTCTATCCCCGCAAAACCTCATTTTCACCTGGACGCGTCCTTCCGGTGCCCCGATGAATGTGCAGTATCGGTTCAGAATGGCAGAAATGAACCTGCCGGGGCAGGATCCTGCCGATGCCATGCTATCTGCCCCGTTCCCCTGGTTTTACGAAACGGTGGTCTCGAACAATCTGTTGATTTATGGCGCTGCGCAACCTACTCTGATCCCCGGAAAAGGCTATGCTTTCACCGTCCAGGCATTCGATCCTACCGGTCAGCTGAAATTCCGGAACGAAGGTGTCAGCGAAGCGTGCAGTTTCATTTGCCGGCTACCGGCAGGGCAGACCGTCCCCACCCTGGGCGGAGCCTTCAATGAATCCATGAAGGATCTGGAATTGGTACCACAAACCGTTGTGCAAGGGAAGCTGCTGTGCAAATACCCCACCAGCCCGCATGATCCGGTCATCGACCCTGCTGCTGCATTGCAGCAAATGCAAAAGAAGAATACTATTACCAAACCTGAAACCGGAATTCCAGGTGATACCTCAGGCACAGGTTCAGGCACCGGCACTGCTGGTATGACGAACCTGACGGGCACAGGCATCAACTACAACCTTGTTACGCAGATTACCGGCCAGATCACCGGCAATTCCGGGTATCATAATATCGGACATCTCAATCTACCAGTGACAGGCATGGGCAATGGTGCGCCCCCGGAGCTCAACGACTATGGGATCCCACTGATTCAGACCATGCGAAGCAGAACCTACATCTTCGAAAATTCCGAAACCCTGCAGCACACCAAACCGTTAGCCAACACGCGTGTACGACTCGTGGCGCGCGTGGCATATATGAGCATGCCAGGAAGTTTCGGTGTGCTGCACCCGGATTATGGCGAGACCTCACCCATCATGATGGGGCTTGATTTGAACGGGGCCTTTGGCACCAGTGTGATGCATGTGATCAATGTGGTGCTTGATGTCACCACCACCGATTCGCAAGGAAACTACACTTTTTCATTCAGGGCACCCTTTTTCACAGGTCCGGTCATCGGTACCGACATTCAACAGACGCCCATTTATGACAATCAGATCGACATTATGGGTGACATCATGGGTGGTATCATGCAGGAAGTGGTGTTTCCCGGAGTGGATCTGATGAACTCGCTGGGTGTAATGCAGCAGCTGGGTGGCCAAACGATTGGTGGGCAGGCGGTTGGCGGAGGTGGTCAGCAAAAGGTGATGATGGGAGGAATCAATGCCACCGACCGGCACGGGTATGTCTGCCTCAAAGTGGAGGTGGAGAACCAGAAATTCTGCAGTCCCGATTTAGATCTTTTCATTATGCCGGGAGATCATGTTGAGTTGCCCGTGCAAGTTGCCAAACTGAAGACCTACAACCTGATGGTTGAGGTGAAATCGGACGGGACGCCCAATCAGCTCAACACACCCAATGCACCATTGGCCGGTGTGAAAGTGAGCATCATGCGTGATCAGCAAAAAACATCGATGGAAAATCCGCTGATTCTTGATTATGAGGGGCAGCGTCCCGGTACACAGACCTCGAACACCAATGGAACCTTCCGCAATGTGAGTGCTGCCCACACGAACGATTCGGGGCGGGTCTATTTTTCGAACCTGGTGCGACATGCCTACATCAATCCACAATATCTCATCGAACTCTCAACCCGGGATTTCAGCATCGCCTCCACCGACTACGACTACACCCTGTTTAACTATCAGAATACCTTTAAGGCCCTGGAAACCAATGATGACAACAAAGCCATAATGGTTCCTGCAAGCAGGGTGCTTTACAATTTCCAGTACCCAAAGCCCACCGAAGTGGTGTTCAGTTACACACTGAAACCACTCCCCCCCGAAATCAAAGGGAGGGTCATGGCCCATTCGAACATCGAAAACATTGGCCTGGAAGGTGCGCGAACTGAGCTTCTTAACCAGAAATACAACACCAAATTTGCCGATTATGCCGCATTCATCAACAGTTGTTATGGCAACAAAGAGCAATCGCATCAGACCAATGCTTCTGGGTTTTTCAGGTATGAGAACCTCCCGTTGACAATCAATACCTCGAACGGACAGGTGGACGGGCCATACCGCAGGGTATACATCGATTACCCGGGATATAAAACGGTGGTCATCCCACCCATTGATCAGTTGCCCTACAAGCTGCTGAACGGGCAGTTGAAAGATGTCAAAGACATCAATCTCGAGCCCCTGAAATTGTTCAGGGGGTATGTAGAGGACGAAGATGGCAAGCCTGTGGTGTGCTATGTAAAATCGACCTATTCACCATACTACAAAACAGAGAAAAAGATTATTTCATTCAATACTCTGGATCCGTCGAAAACAGTATATCAGGAGGAGTTTCAGGTTCCGGCGGCCGTAGGGGGCAATCTGACCCAACTCACCATTACTCCATTATCGGGGCAGTATTTCCCACGCGACACCTCTGCTTTGTACACCAATAATCCACTAAAAGTAGTGGTTTACAAACGGTTGCACCGTCCGGCCATCAAAATCACCAACGAACAGGGAACCCCTTTGTCGGGCGTCACCGTGGAAGTGGGCACCGAGAAGGGGGTCACCGATGGCCAGGGGATGGTGTGGATGAAGTTTGCCGCCGCCGCCGACCAGTTCGTGCTGAAGATCACGCCGGGAAGCGGTTATGCACCGTTGCAGCAATCGCTCAATATCCCGGCAACATCTTTCTGGAAGCACTTTACCTTTACCTTACAGACCGCGAAGCACATCAAGGGCTACATCACCGAGACGGTAAGCAAACAGCCGGTGGAGGGGGCACTGGTTTTTGCCGAGCTGGTGGTGACCGGAGGCACCAAACTTTACCTCGAAGCCACCTCCAACGCATCTGGTTATTACAAACTTGAAGGAATCCCCAAATCACTCGCCAGCCTGAATATCCACGTGATCAAAGAGGGATCGGATCCCAGCTATGTGGGCACCCAGGGCACCATCACGTTTCCGGCCTCCGGAGCCTCCCCCACGCAGGATCATAACTTCACCATCACCCGTATCGAAGGGTGGGATCTCTCGTCAGTGCTGGGGTTTCCGATGGTGGCAGAGAGCTTTCAGCCCTTAAAAGTTATCGCCGGCAAGCCCGATCGTGCCACCCTCAGTGGTTACCTGATCAATCCGCCCCCCCGTTTCGGGTATGCCTTACTTCAAACAGATCTGAAAATCCCTTTCGGGCCCGTAACGGTTACAAAATCGGCCCAGAACACCCCGGTGCCTGAAGAGAATGATATTTCGCTGCAAGCGTTGGAAGTTCCTGTCGAAGTGGGCAACACATACTACGGATACCTGACCCAGCGCACTCCTTCGACGGGTCAGGCTTCGGGGCAGTGGGGTGTCACCTCCATCCCGACGGGAAGTACACGCCTGAAACTTGCCAAGACCGGGGGTAGCAGTGGAAGTGGTCACATCACAGGGCATCTGCGCCTCGACCTCGCCTCGTTTAAAACCGCCCACGACTTTTCGGGAGTTCTTTTCATTTCCGACGATCTGACCGGAGGCAAAACCATGGTGTTTTCTTCCGTTATGAGCGCTTTAGCCCTCAGCAGAAGATACATCACCGGGCTCAACACACAGCTTCAGCCTGTACCTGTCAGCAATTACCGTGTGTTTGGCTTTGCTGCCAGTGCCATTCCCGACAGCTCCACCATCACGGGCGGTACAATCCGGATGAACACCATCCTTCATACTGAAATCCCGGGATGCGGCACCTGTGGAACCCTCGACCTGAAGATCCGCGCCGGAGAGCTGGTGATCAACGGCACCAATCTGAACTTTCAGCCGGTGGCAGGACAACCGTTAACCTTTGAACTCGAGAACTGGACAATCTATAGTCAGAAACCATGGCACTACGACATCAACGAAGGGGCCATCGTGCTGCCTGAGGTGCTCATTGTGACCGGCCAGGGGGTAGATGCCAGGGTGAAAGGGATGAAAGTTCGCCCCAAAAGCCTCTCAGAGGGAACCATCGACATGGGGAGCGGGGGACTTACGCTGGGAGGGGTGGCCACGGTGAAACTGTCAGGATCACTTACCCCGATGTTCCATTACGATCAGGGGATCGGGCATTACCGCATCAGCCTGATTGGCGAAACCAACCAACCCGCCGGTTGGGTCGAGAACCTGCCGAACACCTCGCCCAAAAAGCTCGAGTTTGCCTCCATCGGACTGCTCAGCAACAGCAAAGATGTGCTCACCATCGGGCAATCGTTCCGGTTCTATGACATCATCGACATGTATGTGGATCAGCTGATGACCGGCCCTGGGTTTTTCAAGCTGAACGGACAACCCGAAATCGGTATCCCGGGTTACGACCCTCCGAGCGCTGTGGTTACTTACAGCCGCAATGCCTCCAACAACCTGGTTTGCCGGGTGGAACCGTTGCAGGGGTATGTGAACTGTAACGGCAACGTGGAGTTTATCCTCGACCTGGATCGACAAACCACCTCCAACGGAAGTTTTACCGCCTACGGCGATGTAAAGATCAAACCTGGGGCCGGGGAGAGTGGTTCTCCGGTGATGCTCAGGGGTTTTCTGACGAAAACGAAGACTGCATGTGGTATTCAGATTATCAAAGTGGATGCCCTCACAAAGAAATACCACGGTTCTGAAATGCAGACCATGATGAGTGGTGCCAACACCCTATTGGTGCGGGAGGGAGCCACGACCGTCACCGGCCAGAAATGGGGGTATCTGGAATATACCGGGCTCACAACACAGATCAACGGGATGACCGACTCGGCAGGGAATCCCAATGCACTAAAATTCAAGGTGTATGGAGGTATCGATGTCAGCAGCGAGGATGTTTCGGTGTCGAACATCTCTACACCACTGGGTGGACTGAACCTGGTGTACAACTTTTCCGACGGCAGCATGGTGGGAACCCTGTCCATGAAGCACATTCCGCTGGGGTATGCCTACATCACCAGTGGCCTGGCCACCATGAGGTTCAACCAGAAGGGGTACTACCTATTGCTGAACATGGAGGATTTTGCACTCGGACCCAACCCGGGGATGCCAGGGTTCAGAGGGGGGCTCGTCATTGGCAACACTTCTGGGGTTGAGGTATCGGACATCACCGGACTGCAGCAATCGTTCCGGAAAAACCTGCCCAATTTCTCCCAGGTAGGGCTCAAGGGGCTTTATGTAGTGGGCGAGAAGGTGCTGGTGAACGAAGCTCTCCCTTTGATCTTTGCAGATGTGGCTGCCAAAGCAGGTTTGGGGTTGTATGTAAATGCCAACTTTGTGAAGGAGCCTGAACTGCTGGTGGGTGGTTACGGATACCTCGATCTCGATGGCTCTGTGAGTTGGGAGATCCCCAAAACCGGCCCCTCATGCGGTGCCGGCATCAATACCCAGCTCAACTTCGATGTGCACGGTGGATATAAGCAGGGCAACTTCGTGATGAACAACTGCGGAGCCCTTCAGGTGAAGCCATACGTTACCGGATCTTGTGGTAAAGTGCTCGATGCCATAGGGTTGGGCGAACTGATGGACATCATCTCCAACTATATCAGCATCAAAACGGAGTTTGGTGTGAGCGGCTCCGATTTTTACATGAGCATCACCCCGTTTGCTACCTGTCTGTAATCAACCCATGAATTGCATAGCATGAAAAGAATCTTTGTATTAATCCTGCCCATCCTGATGGCGTATATGGCATCCGCTCAGGTCCCCAGGGCCTTCCGCTCTGACAGTGAGGGAAGTGTGCCCCGGCTGGAATGGTATCTCCCCGGCGTGCACGATTCGATCCCGTTTGAAGTGTTCAGGGGTTTTTCCGGTGCTTAGGAGTTTGTGAAAATTCAACCGCTGAAACAACAACGGGTACAGGGTGATACTACCATCCTGGTGGTGTTTGACACTGCGGTGAAAGGGGAGCATATTTTCAGGTATTATGTTGATATTGTAATGGATGAAAAGACATTTCGTTCGGAAATGATGTTTGCACACACCCTGGGATACCTTGCACCTCCGGTTGTATCAGACTTCACCGCATCACCTGCTGCAGAACGTAAGGCAATTACCCTGCAGTGGCATTTGAGTGACCATCGCACCGTGCTGGGGCTGTCACTCTACCGAAGTTCCTCGTATGATGGCGATTATGAACTGATTGCACGGTTGACGGGAGACGCAACCACTTACACCGACGAAGTCCCTGTGGCCAATGAACCGTGGTTCTATTTCCTGCAGATCCGGGATTTCTTCGGTTATCAACCCCCTTCGCCACGCATCCACGGCTTTGCCCTTTTTGCCGAGGTGCCCTATCCTCCGCAAAACACCGGAGTACAATACGCTCTGCAGGGGAACACTATCCGGTGGAGAGGCGTTGGCGACAACATCATCGGGTACCACCTTTACCGCAAAGTGTATGACAGGGCCGGCTTTGTGCGGATCTACAGTCAGATTCCCGTTTCAGGTGAGTGGATCACTATTACCGACACCGTTCCTCTGCCCGAAGGGTGCACTACTGTCCGGTATTATGCCACAGCCATCAGTGACGGATATGGTGAGAGTCCTCCGGGCGACACCGTCACGGTGGACCTCAGCCTCTTTCAGCCTGTCGCACCTCCGCCTGAACTGGAAGCCATTGCCGAAGGGGGCAGTAAAGTGTTGCTGATCTGGACTGCCCAGGAGGGGGAAACTGCCGTGATGGGCTACCATCTTTACCGCACCCCGGCTAACAGAGAGGCAGAATTGCAGGAGGTACACCTGAACCAAAAGCTTATTCCAGTGTCTCAGAACTATTTCAACGACACTACTGCCCAACCCGGACAACCTTACGAGTATGCCATTGAGAGTGTCAACCATGCAGGGAACCCATCGGCAGTGCGCACTTCAACCATTTTCCTATCCGAACCGGACGATCCTGTTCTCCTGTTATCAGCCACCCAGGAGGCGTCTGGTATCACCCTCCGGTGGGCGGAGCTTTCCGATCCCAATATCATCAGACTACACCTCTACCGCCGGATTGGGGAGGAGAAACCGGTAAAGATGACTACCGTACCCAACACTGCGGGATCCTGGACTGATAAAAAGACAGCCCCCGGGAGCTCCTACATCTACACTGTGAATGCCGAATACCAGCAAGGATCCATCATCCCTGTCAACAACGGGTTTCTGGTGCAGCGCAAACGGTAACTTCAATCCCACATCTTATGAAATCACTATTTACTTTTTTTATCCTCTCCTGGAGTTCATTGCTGCTTTCTGCCCAGCCTTTGACTGGGATCAAAACCATCCCGGGTGATTACGCCAATCTTCAGGTGGCAATAGATACTTTGAATGCCAAAGGTGTTGGTACCGGTGGGGTTACATTTCAGGTTGCTGCAGGGCAGGTTTTCAGCCTGACTGCCAACCCTAATGCGCTGCAGATCAACGTTACCGGCACGGCGGCAAACCCGATCATCTTCGAAAAATCGGGTGCTGGCAACAATCCCCGGTTGCAGATTACCGGCGGACCTTCGACAACAGACGCAGGGGTTTACATCAATGGCGGTGATTACATCACTTTCAACGGAATTGATATTCTCGCACAGGGCAGTACCTCAGCCAACTACCTGGAATACGGGGTGTATCTGAATGGGATGGCTACCAATGGCGCAAGGCACAATACATTTAAAAACATGACCATCAGGATGTCGCAACAATACACAGGAGCCTACGGAATCCATGCATCTTCAACAGCAACGAGTGCTGCAGGGTCGAACTCCTGGAATACCATCCAGAATGTTACTGTGAAGAATGCCATCCGTGCCATTTGGTTCACGGGAGTTGTCGGATTTGAGGACATTGCGAACAATCTGCAAGGGGTAACCGTAGATTCCATTGGAGTCAGTGGAAATACAGCTTATGGCATCCACATGAATTATCAGGACAGCATCCAGGTAACGCAATGCCTGTTATCCCACATTATTGGCAATTCGATATATGGTGTATACGTGAACAATTCGAAGAACTTCACTTTAATCGGGGATACGGTAAGAAATGTGGCCAATGGTACGACAGGAACGGTTTACAGCATCTATTTCCCGGCTAGTGCAGGCAATAACCTTATTAAGGGGAATGTTGTGCATTCCCATACCAGCGCCGGTGGAGGGATAAATCCCATTTTCAGGCAGATCGGATCGTCCACAAACCACATCACGGAGAATCTGATCTATAACATCCACGGGTCATTCACCGGAGGCCAGATATTCGGCATTATTGCGAGGGATGGGACAGCCACGGATTATATATATAGAAACACCGTACATAACCTTACATCCGCAGGAAACCTGGGAGCCATCGGAACGCTTTATACCAGTGCTGCAACAAATACAGAGCATATTTTCAACAACATGGTGTATGACCTGAAAGGGCCAACTACTGCATCTACCTATATGGTTGCCGGGTATTACTTTATCGGAGGCGCTGTTAAGTTTTATTACAACACTGCCTATATGAATTACACCAGCACTTCGTCCACCAACACCTCTGCAGCCCTGTATGTCAACCCTGCAAACGGAACGACTTTGGACGCCAGGAATAACATGCTGGTCAACATGACCAATGTGACGACTGGTCTGAGGGCAACTGCATTCTGGTGGAACGGCACTACATACACCAATCTTGCCTCCACATGCAACAACAACCTGCTCTATGCAGGAACCCCGGGAACAAAGAATCTGATTTTCTATAACGGCACAACAGGGTATCAGACCCTAACAACTTTCAAAACGGCTGTAGCACCCAGGGAAACGAATTCAGTGACTGAAATGCCCCCGTTCATCAACGCTGTTGCCCCATATAATGTGCATATCAATCCGGGAATTCTCACCCAGGCAGAGAGCGGAGGGCAACCCATCACAATCCCACTCATCACCAATGATATCGACAATGATGTTCGATGGGGGCACCCTGGCTACATTGGCAACGGCACTGCACCAGACATCGGGGCAGATGAGTTTTCGGTGCTGAATACTGATTGCGGCATATCCGCAGTGATCGCCCCGGCCGATACTTTTTGCAGTGGAAGCCAGCCTGTAACCATTGTCTTGAAAAATTACGGCCCTTTTCCTCTGACTACGGCAAAAATCAACTGGACAGTGAACAGCATGGTTCTGCCACAATACACCTGGAACGGGCAAATGGCAGTCAACAGCAGTGACACCATTGCCATCGGCTCCTATACATTTCATCATGATACTGCCTATGTCATCACAGCCTGGACATCACAACCCAACTATGGTATTGATCCTGTCTCATGGAATGATACCATCACCAAAAGCAACATGCTGATCAAAGCCCCGCCAGCCTTGAACCTCACCTCCTCCGTTTTCCATATTTGCCAGGGTGACACGGGTCACATCACCGGAACACTCACCGGAACGGCCCCCTGGACCTTGGTGATTTCAGACGGAGCAACATCCCAGACCCTTACCAACATCACTTCCAATGCATTTGCAATGACTATTTTCACGACTACCAACAAGACTTTCACCATTCAAAGCATTACTGATGGAGGAGCCTGCCCGAATACCACACCCTCAACATTCCAGGTATTGGTCAATCCTGCACCCCCTGCCACCATCAACCCTTCCGGGGCCGCTGCATGCTGCTCTGGTGATTCTGTAACACTGATGGGTACCATCGGCCTGAACTTCAGTTATCAATGGCTCAAAGATGGTGTCAATATCCCGAATGCCACCAATTATGTCTATTTCGCCAAAACCGGAGGAGCCTATACTGTGAAAGTCACCAGCCCTGTCGGGTGCTCGGCTGTTTCGGCACCGGTGGCAGTTACTGTGCATCCTGCCCCCGCGGTGTTCCTCGGTAACGACACTGTGGTGGCTGCCGGAGCTACGGTCACGCTTAACGCAGGAGCGGGTTTCACCAGTTATCTGTGGTCAACCGGAGGAAACACCCAGATCATCAATGTAGATTCATCAGGTACAGGCCTGGGCACAAAGACTGTCTGGGCAAGGGTTACCGACAACATGGGCTGCAAGGGGGCTGATACCATCAGAATCTCATTTGTAATTAACCCCGGGTTGACAAACAACTCTGAAAGCGAGCAGAGAATCACCCTCTTCCCCAATCCCACCAGCGGAGTCATCACCCTGAACTATGTGGGAACCATCCCGTCAGATCTGCGAATCGACATCTATTCAACGGATGGCCGCCTGATCCGGAGTATTTTACCTGCACCTGTTATCAGCGGCACCCTAACACTGAACCTGAAAGATCTCTCACCATCATTATACCGCATCGTGGTCCATTCAGACTCAGGCAACCTTCTGAACACCTGGATCGTGATAAAATAGAATAACAGGCCGTATAACTTCCGGTTTGCAGGGTCCTTTAACAGAAGGACCCTGTCGATTGTAATAATCAGTGCTTGATGATCATGATGGAGTGGTGATCGTCCGTCTGCAGGATATACACCCCTGATGGCCAGCTATGTGATTGCACCACAGCCCTCTGTCTTGCAAATACTTCTGCCATAGGTACCCCCAGGGTATTCCAAATCCTTACTTGGTGCAGATCATGATCAGGGAAGATGATCGAAAAGTAATCACGGAAGGGATTAGGGGCAATGAAAACACCAGATGCCGGAAACTCTTCTATTCCGGAGGGATCAGCGCACACATGCCTTTCAACACCACGGATGGTAGCAAGACATGCCGGTGACTCAGCAAGGCTTAGGGTGAATGCCACCCCTCCGGTTGCTGTCAGGAAGCTGCATACTGGTGGTCAGGAGCGGGAATTCCTGCGTTAAACAGCAGGAATAGCCCATGCTGTCAATTAAACTGCTATCCTTAAGTATTCACTAAATTTAATCTTCACACCAAACACCAGACGGGAAAGATACTCTCAACCGGTTCATTGCCTCAGCAGTTACCGCAAT
>JAWOGX010000340.1:0-9936 GCA_046496455.1 Bacteroidales bacterium
GATTACAGGATTACAGGATTACAGGATTACAGGATTACAGGATTACAGGATTACAGGATTACAGGATTACAGGATTACAGGATTACAGGATTACAGGATTACAGGATTACAGGATTACAGGATTACAGGATTACAGGATTAATATGGGTTAACTTTGCAGTTGATGAAAAAGACTATTAAAACGGAAAAACTGCCGATTAAGCTCTGGCTTGAAGACATTGAACCGGGGGCGCTGAAGCAGGTGAAGAATGTGGCCAATCTCCCATTCGCATTCAGCCATATTGCGGTGATGCCTGATGCCCATGAAGGGTATGGGATGCCTATCGGGGGAGTGCTGGCGACACATAATGTAATCATTCCCAATGCAGTGGGTGTGGATATCGGCTGTGGGATGTGCGCCGTGAGGAGTTCTCTCAGGGATGTTGATCCGGAGGTGTTGAAGCAGATCATCCTTACGATCAGGGATGTTATCCCTGTTGGATTCAGGCATCACAAGAAGGCTCAGGAAGAGACCTTCATGCCGGTGAATCATCATGTTGAAGACATGAAGGTGATCAGGCGTGAATACCTTTCCGCCCGACATCAGCTTGGCACCCTTGGAGGGGGGAACCATTTCATCGAGCTCCAGAGAAGTGAAGACGGGCACTTATGGGTGATGATTCATTCAGGATCGAGGAACCTGGGGAAACAGGTAGCGGACCACTATAACAGGGTGGCGAAACAATTGAATGAAAAGTGGAGCAGGGTGGTGGATCCGAAGGCTGACCTGGCATGGATGCCACTGGACATTCCTGAAGCGGCCGATTACCTCAGGGAGATGAACTATTGCGTGCAATTTGCATTTGCCAATCGCCGGAGAATGATGGAAACGGTCACGGAGATCATTTCAGATAGCGTAAAAGGTGCCGTTGATTTTGCGCCGATCATCAATATCGCACACAACTATGCTGCCCTTGAACATCATTTCGGGCATAAGGTGATGGTTCACAGGAAGGGGGCAACATCAGCGAGTGAAGGAGAAACAGGGATCATCCCGGGATCACAGGGCACGAAATCTTACATTGTTGAGGGGCTGGGTAATCTGGAGTCTTTCATGTCGTGTTCACATGGGGCCGGACGAAAAATGGGGCGTAAACAGGCGCAAAAGCAGCTTGATTTCCATGAGGAGGTCAGGAAACTGGATGATCAGGGTATTTTGCATGGCATCCGGAATCACCATGACCTGGATGAAGCATCGGGTGCATACAAGGACATTGATATAGTTATGGCGAACCAGTCGGACCTGGTTCGAATTGTCACCGCACTCCGCCCCCTGGCGGTTGTGAAAGGATGATAAGGACTATTTTTCCAGCCTGATCCTGGCATCGACAGCCCTGACGTATTTTGAAGTGCCGAGGAGGGGGTTGAGATCCAATTCAGCAATTTCCGGAGCATGGTAAAGAAGGGTTGAGAGCCTGTAAATGGCGTCGATAAAGGCTGCTTCATCCACTCCCTCCTGACCGCGTACCCCTTCGATCATCGGGTAGCTTTTCAGGGCACGGATCATGGTTTTTATTTCATTCTTGTCCACCGGTACGAGGGCAGCTTTCACATCCTTCAGCACTTCGATGAAAATACCACCCATACCGCACATGATCACATGTCCGAAATCCCCTTCTCGGGTAGCTCCGGCGAAGAGTTCTGTGCCTGAGAGCATCGGCTGAATCAGTATTGCGGTGGTTTCCGGGATTGAGATCATACGGTTGAATTCAGCACGCACCGTTTGTTCATCCTTTACATTGAGTACAACACCACCGACATCCGACTTATGCACCGGCCCGACTACCTTCATCACCACCGGATATCCGAGTCTGGCAGCCTGGATTGCAGCGTCGTCCTCCGACGTCACCACCGCCTCTCCTGCCCTGTCGATACCCACGGCATCCAGTAGCGCCTGTACTTCATTGGGATTCATATAACCATCTTTGGCAAAGTCGATAATACCCCGTATACGCCCTACATCCACATTGGCGAGGCAAGGCCTGGCGGGAACGGGATTCGGTGTGTTGACCACTTTTGCCAGGGCATTCCCAAGGAGTACTTCATCCGGAAAACATATCCCACCTTTGTCAAGGAAAGCTTTTACCTCTGCCCCTGCTACCAGTGGTGAAGGGAGTACCGGGAAGATGGGTTTTTTCGCCTGCTGCATCTTTTGCCACAGGACATCGTATGCTTCAAAGACCGGCACCAGTCCCGGCGTGCCGAAAATGACCACCATACCGTCGATATCATCGAAGCGTTGATCAACATAGTCGAGGATGGTGCCGAGTTGCTGCGCCGTGCCGGTTGCGAGGAAGTCGATGGGGTTGGCGACGGAAGATCCCGGGAAGAGGTGGGTAAGCAGTTCATCGGCTGCCTCACCGTGGATATGGGGTATTTCCAACCCGTTGTTGGCAAGCATATCGGTAAGCATCACTGCGGGGCCACCGGCATGGGTAATAATGGCTATCCGTTTTCCATTGAGCTGAGGATGCATCAGCACTGAGCCAACTGTGGTCAACTCATCGCGGCCATAGCACCGTATAATCCCTGCCTTGCGGAAAAGTGCATCCACAGGTACATCTGGATTGGCAAGAGCCCCGGTATGCGACGATGCAGCCCGCTGGCCGGCATCGGAGGTGCCTGCTTTCACGGCCGCAATCCGGCATCCCTTGCGCACCAGACTGGATGCGTGCTTCAACAGCATCGCCGGTTTGCGGATGTTTTCCATGTATAACAGTTTTACCGGTGAACTGACCCCGTGCTCGTAGGACTCATCAAGGTATTTTACCACATCTTCAACCCCCATCTGTGCAGAGTTCCCTACAGAAAATATATGAGCAAAGGAGAGCCCTTTCATCAGGCCTGATTCCATGATAAAAACAGCGGTTGCCCCGGAGCTGGAGATGAAATCACATCCCATAGCGTTGAAAGGCGGCAGTGGCAGGGTAAATATTGACTGATGAAATGGTGTTTTAATACCGGTGCAATTGGGGCCAATCAGAGAACCGTTCACGCTATTGACAAGCTCAACGATCTTTTGCTCGATAATCCTCCCCTCTTCGCTTTCTTCACTGAAACCCGCAGAGATGATGATGAAGGCACGGGTCCCTTTCTCTTTTGTCAGGTGCTCGACAACCGGGAGGGTGAATTTGGCCGCAATGGCAATAACGGCCAGATCAACCGGCGGTACCTGCGTTATTTCTTTGAAGCTGGTCACTCCCTGTACAATGTCCTCCTTCGGATTGCTAACATAAAGTTCGCCGTGATATCCGCCATCAAGGATGTTTTTCAGGATTTTCCCACCCGGCTTGGTGGTGTCGTTGGATGCCCCGACGACGAGTATGCTTTTGGGATTGATCAATGTTTCGGTAACCATGTCTCTTATTTTAAGTTGCGGCGGCTAAAATAGAAAAAAGGGGTTACCTGCGCAAGGCAATGCCGGGGTCGGGCAGGTGTTTCCTATGATGTTTGGGACCGGTGCTGCTGAAATGACAGCACAACTGAGCTCTTTCGCAAAGTTTGATTTCCCGGGAAAAATGGGAACTGGTACCTGGATCTATCTCAAAGCATTTTAAACTTTTTGATGATGCTTTGCCGAAAACTGGCGTGCCTGAAACATAAAAGCCTGTAATCTTGATTCGAGCGCGGTATCTTCCTGTCCGTCATAGGCGATATTCAACCAGGGGATATGGCTATGGTCTTTCCTGAAGACTTCAGATACAGAGGCGATTACTGTACCGGGCATGCATGTGAACGGGAGAATGTTTGCCACTCCGGAAATGTGTGATTCGGCAAGAATGGATGCATTGCCGAACGAGAGGGCAGGATCGCCATCATAATCTTTATGTATGTATGGATTACACGAATTGAGAATCTCATCGAGGTGGGTTACGCCCTTTTTGTCGACACGGTTTATTACCCTTGATGAGACACGGTTTGCAGTGTAATGCTGGGAGATTTTCTGGATCTGCGCTTTGAATAACCCCTTCATACTGCCCCTCCATTTGCTGTCCCGGATATATCGGTAGGTGGAATAGAGGAGCCATTCGGAAGTGGGCATGATCAGTGTTTCGGCACCCAGTTCTTCGAGCCGTTCAACGAGTCTGGCGCTGCAGTATGCATTATCCCGCATAAAGATCTCTCCTACGACAGCTACTACTGGTTTTCGCTCCCCCTGGATTTTTGGGACAGCATCAAACTCATCCGCAGCTTTTTCGAGAAGCGTTGAAAGGTTTCTGGCACCTCTTTCAACATCTCTGGTCATGAGTGTAAGGTACTTCTGGTAGACCTTGTTGGTGGAGCCTTTTTCCATCTCATAGGGACGTTTCTCCTGCAACATTTTTCTCATAAGATCCATCGCAACGAAACTCTTCCAGGCAAGCAGTCGGAACTTTACCGGGTTGCTCACCGGCATTTCTGCATAGGAGGTTTCATTGCTGGGACTTATAATCTCCACATCCCGGAAGCCAATCCGTTCGAAAATCTGCTTTTGGAGCATGTTGTACTCGCCGAAACGGCAAGGTCCGTTGTGATCGGGCATAAAGAAACTGACAGCAGAGGGGTCCACGCCTGGCTCATGGAGTTTTTTCAAAAAACTTCCGGTGGTGCAGATCATGGGAAAACATTCAGTACCCGTGGTATATTTTCTGGCCAATTCGATATCCTCTGCGGTTTGCATCGGGAGCACATCGGATTCGAGGCCACAAGCCCTGCAGGCAGCTGAGATCAGGTGAGCGGCGTCATTCATATAGGGGAAAAAGAGCTTGCGGGGTTTGCGGGCAGCGTCAGCCGTTGTGTGTGAGATGCTTTTCCGTTCAATACCCTGCTGCCTGGAATACCCGCTCAGGCTGTCTGCAAACGCCTCGATGCGCGTAATCATCCCTGCATCGGCACTGTGTTCATCGACTTCAAGATGCAGGTATGGCTTCCCTTTCATTTCCTGATGGACGAAATGCTGCAGGAATGAATCGGGACCACATCTGAAGTTGCCGATATAAATGCCATTCAGTCCGGGATGTTTGGCAATAATCCTGGCTCCGGCTAAAATCTTTTGCCCGTTGGGCCAGTACATGTTTTTGTAATCCCCAAAGATATACTCCTCCTCCAGGGGAAGGAAATCAAGCGGAATGGGAATCATCTCCATACGGATTAACTTTTCAACCAGATCCAGGTTCATGGCGGGATCGCCGCTATTGTAAGGCCGCCCGATAAGCACCATCGCCTGCCGGTCTGCAGGAAGGGCAGAAAGCACCTCTTTTCCCCTATCCGATAAAGCACGTTCAAATTGATCCTGCGCAGCATACGCCTTGACAAGAGCTTTTGAACAGGCAGCTGCAGATACACCCAGATCCTGTCTGGCAAAGGTTATGAGTTCTTTTTTGACCACCTTGCTGAACCTGAAATGGAGCACCGGGTTACGGATTTTACCAAGCATATCCTTTTGATCCTGGAATGCAGCGGCTACCATAAACGAGTATGTCTGCACCCAGGGGCAGTTGCACCCGGAAGTGGGGTTATCCTCCTTCAGTTTCGCATTCACGATAAATGGGGCAAAGATGTGGTCAACCCCTTTTTCGTACAGATCGAGGATGTGTCCATGCATGACCTCGACAGGATAGCAGGTTTCCGCCACCATACATTCGAGCGACCTGCTGATAACCGTTTTGGTAGTTTCTGATGAGACTACCACCCGGAATCCAAGCTCCTCAAAGAAAGTGCGCCAGAATGGGAATTGCTGATAAAAGACCATCAGCGCCCTGGGAATGCCGATGGTGCCCCGGTGCCCATTCACTTCAGGGTCATAATCTCCCAGGAGCATCGATGTTCTTTCAGCAAAATAGTTGGGTATATCTGTACTTCGGTTTTTATGCTTTTCAACATCGTAAATGTCGCACCGGCTGCCATAAAAAAGAGGTTTGGGTTCGCCTTCAATGCGAACCCTGCGTATTTCGCAGTTATTGTTGCATTTTTTGCAAATGAAATTATCTGTGGAGTAACTCCTGTTGCGCACATCAAATCCTTTAAAACGGGTTGCCTGGGTTCTGGTCATTGCATCCCTTGCCAGCATTGCAGCACCGATGGCACCGGTGACATCAAAATGTGGCGGCACAATCATCGGGCGCCCCGTTACCTTCTCAAAAGCAGCTACCACCGCTTTGTTATTGGTGACCCCACCCTGAAAAAAGATCTTCTTGCCTACTGGTTTCTGGCCCACCACCCTATTGAGGTAATTGTGCACTATCGAATAGGCAAGACCTCCTACGAGGTTTTCTATTGATTCACCCTTTTGTGAGTGGGAGTTCAGGTCCGATTCCATGAATACGGTGCAGCGGTCCCCAAGTTTTGAAGGGTTTGATGCCCCCATAGCCAGATCACCAAACTCCTCAATGATGCTGATGCCAAGCTTTTCTGCCTGTTCTTCAAGGAAGGAGCCGGTTCCTGCAGCACACACCTTGTTCATTTCAAAATCAACTACGACCCCGTTCTGAATACGAATATACTTTGAATCCTGACCACCAATCTCGAAGATTGTATCAACCGTGGGATCATAAGCGATGGCAGCAGTAGCCTGGGCGGTAATCTCATTCCTGATGGCATCGGCACCAATAAAATCACCGGTCAGATACCTTCCGGAACCCGTGGTGCCAACACCAACAACCCTGACCTTTTCACCCACTTCCTCATAAATCTCGGTAAGACCCCGTTTAATGGCTTCCAGCGGCTTGCTTGCTGTCGGGAGGTAGCGCCGCGCGATTACATGATTGTCTTTATCAATCAATACAACGTTCGTACTCAATGATCCTACATCCACCCCCAGCCATACATCCAATGGCCCCTGCGCATCATTAATGGGGTGGACCTCCTTATTCAGGATTGATTGTGAGGCAACAAGAGGTTCGAGGGATGATCCTGAACGTTGCTCTGAAACAAGGTAATCGTCCAGGGCCTGAATACCGTTAAAGCCCTGCTTCTCTCCCGTTTCACTGAGTGCGTGCTGAATGGCCCCCAAAGCTCCCATCACAGCATGATATTCGGAGATGATGAGCTGATCTTCGGAAAGGTTAAGCACCTCCCTGAAAGCCCTGACCATACCCTTATTGGCAGCTACACCCCCGTTGAAAAGCACAGGGGACTCAATATGCTTCCCGCGTGCAAGCGTGCTTTTCAGGTTGCGGGCAACCGCAAAACAAAGCCCTGCTACAATGTCACTGACCGGGGTCGCAACCTGCTGAAGGTGAATCATGTCACTCTTTGCAAATACGCTGCATCGCCCTGCAATGCGGGGGGGGGATTGGGACTGGAGCGCCAGTTCACCAAACTCATTTTCAATGGAAACCCCAATCCGCTTTGCCTGCTGGTCGAGAAATGAGCCTGTACCGGCAGCACAAAGGGCATTCATCGAAAAATCCGACAACGATGAGGACTCCTTGCCAACCCCGTTCTGCATGAAGATCAGTTTTGAATCTTCACCCCCCATCTCAATGATGGTTCTGGCTTCCGGATACAATGAAGACACAGCGGTTGACTGCGCAATGATTTCGTTTACAAATGATCCGCCTGTAAGCTCAGATGCCAGCTTCCCCCCGGTGCCTGTGTATGCCAGCTGGCCCAGATTTTCAACGGGAAATTCAGAAAAAATGCTTGTAAGCGCATCTTTCAATACAAAGAAGGGGCGGCCCTGACAATAGACATACTCGTGTTTGATAACCCGTCCCTGGGGATCCAACACAACAATATTGACAGATACTGAACCGATATCGACGCCCAGGTGGTACTCTGGTATCAGAAGGTTGTCTTTGGGTTTCATTGAAGCTAAAATTATTAAACCGTTCCAGGATTTTTTTTCAAAAATAAAAAAAAATATTTCATACAATAAACTTTGTGAATACAAAATTGCATCCTGCAATCTATCTCGACGAAAAACTTTAACATTGCAAAACGATGAACCACGGATACAACATCAATGATTGAATCTGCTGATCATGGAAACTGGCTTTTCGAAAGATGATTTTTCGGGATACATCTCCGCGTTGAACAAAGGAGACCACCACGCCTTCGAAAAACTTTATTTGGTTTTTTCATCCAGGGTATACGGGTTTGCATACCGTTTTTTGCAAGATCATGAAGGAGCCGCTGAAATTGTGCAAGAGGTTTTCCTGAAGATATGGCAGAAAAGAGCCTTTGTGAATCCATCCCTTCCCTTTGAGGCCTACCTGTTCACGATGACACGGAATGTCATTTTCAATATCCACCGGAGAAAACAATTTGCCACAGCATATACCAAATTCGCGCAGCAGTATCTGAAAAGATGCTCAAATGAAACAGAATCTCTGATTGTTTTCAGAGACTATCAGGAAAAGATTCAGAAGATCATCGATACACTCCCCACACAACGCCAAAGGATATTCCGGTTAAGCAGGGAAGAGGGATTGTCACATAAAGAGATTGCTTCACTGACAGGGCTTTCCGGCCGGACAGTAGAAGCCCATATCCGTCTTGCACTGCAACAGATCAGAAAAGAGCTGAATGCTCTGGATATGGATTTTGGATCAGGGAAAAGCCAAACCTTTTCGCCGGATTAAGGGATATCTTTGCATTGGTTGTATACTGATAAGTTTACAGGACGATTCATCAACACTTTCAGCTGACAGGAACGGGAAATTCTTTCAGACGTGACAACCATGGAAAACCAGAAAGAAAAGATAAAACAACTGTCCCTTGGATTCTTCGATGACGAAGAGGCACAGTCAATGATTGCTTCGGGTGATGCAGAGTGCCTTTTTCGTGAAACCTGGAACAGTGCCGGCATATCAGAAGAGAGCCAGGCATTTGACCCGGGCAAGGAGTGGAAAGCTATTCAGCCCCTGATCAGACACCGTGACAGCAACCGTCTTTTCCGGATCACCAGGATTGCCGCCTCGGTGATGATCCCGCTCCTGCTCGCCGGGGCTGCATGGTTTTTCCTGGGCAGATCCCTTGAGAAGGAAACAACCCCTGTCAGCTATACCACAGCTGATGGGGAAAGAAGCAGGATTACCCTGACTGATGGTTCGGCAGTTTGGCTGAATGGCGCCTCAGAATTGCAATACATTCATGAAGAAGGCAAAAATTCACGCCTTGTCAACATCAAAGGTGAAGCGTATTTTGAAGTCAGCAAGGGGAAAAACCCGTTTCTTGTGAGAACCGGGGACGTTGAGATTTCAGTGACCGGTACCAGGTTTAATGTGAATGCTTATCCTGAAAACAAGTCTGTGCAGGTAACACTCGTTGAAGGATCAGTAATGATGGGGGACGAGAACAATAAAGGTGCAGCGAAGACTGCCCTGCGCCCCGGTCAAAAAGGGGATTTTTCAATTCAAAGCAGAACAATGCTGATCACTGCGGTGGACACTGCATTGTATACATCCTGGATTGAAGGGAAGCTGTCTTTTGACAACCAATACCTTGAAGAGATCATTGAAGCACTTGAAAAGCGTTACCATACGCAGATTTCAATGGCACCAGAGCTAATGGGGAAATACCGCTATACCCTTACCATTAAAGACGAACCATTGGATGATGTATTAACGATACTTCAACTGACATCACCGATCCGGTTCATCAAATCGGAAGGAAAGATCATCATCAGAAAAAAATAGCAATCCGCAATCAACCAAAAAATCAGTAAAACATCACCCCATGAAGGAAACGCTACCACCACCAAGACATCATGGAAAACACAACAGAGAAGAATCCTGGAAGCCTCGCTGGTTTATATCACTCATGATAATCGGACTACTATGCCTGGTCAATCCATGGCTTAAAGCGCAACAAACCGCGATCAGCCTCAGTTTTTCTGACACACCTCTCAAAGAAGTGTTGAAGGAGATTGAAAAACAAAGTGACTTTACCTTTGCCTACAATGCATCCCGGATC
>JAWOGX010000007.1:0-11714 GCA_046496455.1 Bacteroidales bacterium
AGGTAATTTATGCCGGGGTCGCATTGATTCTTGCCGGTGGACTGCTCTACTTTTTTATCCAGGCATCTCAAGGGATGGATCCTTTCGGTGTGCACACCATGAGAATGTCTGATGTATATGTGAATCAAGGTGTTGAGTTAACCGGAAGTATGAACCTGGTTGCTGCCATTCTGTTTGATTTCAGGGGCTATGACACGCTCGGTGAAGCTACCATCCTCATTACCGCCGTAATAGGAATCCTTACCATCTTACGAATAAAAGGGAGGAAATAAGCAATGCAGCAAAACAAAGGAATGACCCTTATCGTGAAAAAGGCCGCACAACTCCTCAGTGGCCTGATCGCATTGTTCGGGTTGTATATCATGACCCATGGGCATCTCACCCCGGGCGGTTCTTTTGCCGGAGGGACCATCATTGCCGGAGCGCTGATCCTCATCATCCTTGCCTTCGGTGATGATGCCAGACACCTCAGAATAATCAAAGAAGATTCATCAAAACTGGAAAACCTGGCCATCCTGGCGTTCCTGCTGATGGCAACCGCAGCGCTGCTGATCACCCCCTATGTCTTCTTCAGGAACTATTTAACCACAGGCCCTCCTGGCGACCTCATCAGCGCAGGAATCATCCCGGTATACAATGTGATCGTCGGGATTGAGGTGGCCGCTGCCCTGTTTACCATCTTTCTTGCATTCGTAATTTTAAAGGAGGAAGACCTATGATACTCTTTATCCTTTGCTTTATCCTGTTTCTCGTTGGTATTTACGGTATCATTACCCGCCGGAATATCATCAGGATTGTACTCGGCCTTTGTATTGTTGAGTACAGCATGAACCTGTTCTTTGTCCTTGTGGGATATATCCACGGTGGCGAAGCCCCCATCGCCGTAAAAGGGTCAACTGCTGTGAACTTTGTGGATCCGCTACCACAGGCAATGGTGATCACGGTAATCGTCATCGGACTGGCAACCACAGCCATGCTCCTTGCTATTGCCATAAGGCTCTACCGGAAACATGGCACCTTCGATATTAGAGCAATGAAAACCTTAAAAGGATAGCCGATGAAAGTACTGATTCCGCTTTTCGTTGTCGTACCGCTTGCAGCGGCATTCCTGATACCCGTCCTGGCCGCACGGAAGGAGGGACTTGCAAAATATATTGCCAATGCAGCCATGCTGTTTCTCGCAGTTTCCAGCTGCTGGCTAATTTTAACCATTGACCAGGCTCCCCTGGTTTCCTACGTCGGGGGCTGGGAACCCATTGCCGGTATCCCTGTCGGGATATCTCTCGTCATTGACGGATTAAGCTCTTTACTGCTTTGTGTGATCAATATTATAGGCTTCCTCGCAGCTTTCTATGCGATTCACTACATCAGCAAATATACCGGTCAGAAATACTTCTTCGCTTTATTTATGCTGATGGTGGCCGGAATGAACGGTGTAGTCATGGCAGGGGACCTTTTCAACCTCTTCGTTTTTGTTGAAATCTCGGTTATTGCCTCTTACGCCCTGGTCGCTTTTGGCGTTGACAAAGCTGAGCTGGAAGCCTCATTCAAATACCAGGTAATGGGTGGCCTTGCTTCTCTGCTCATCCTGATGGGTATTGCCATGCTTTATTGGCAAACCAAAACCCTGAACATGGCTGACCTTTCCATCCTCCTGGCCACACAGGGGAACACCCCTTTTATGCTTTTCACCCAGTTTCTGCTGATTACCGGCTTCGGACTCAAAGCTGCGCTGATTCCATTCCACGCATGGCTGCCGGATGCGCACTCCTCCGCTCCATCACCAATATCCGCTATGCTCTCAGGTGTGTTGATCAAAGCCATAGGAATCTACACCATACTGCGTATTTTCTTCAACATCTTTGCCCTCACTCAAAACATCTCATGGCTGATCATCACCCTGGGAGTTCTCTCCATGATCATCGGTGTATTTCTTGCCATTGGACAATGGGACCTGAAACGACTGCTGGCTTATCACAGCATAAGCCAGATGGGTTATGTGGTCATGGGTGCCGGTATTGGTATGCTTATCCTTGCCAGGGGCGGAGACCTCAAAGTGGCATCACTTGCCATTGCCGGGGGGCTCTTCCATCTGATTAACCATGCCGTTTTTAAGGGATTGCTGTTCCTGAACGCCGGCGCTATTGAATACAGAACCGGCACAAGGGAATTGAGCCAGATGGGAGGACTTGCGAAGCCTATGCCTGTCACATTTGCTACCTCACTCAGCGCTTCACTGGCCATTTCCGGGATTCCTCCCTTCAACGGGTTCTTCAGCAAACTGCTTATCATTGTGGCAGCTGTCATGGGAAAATTCTATCTGCTGGGATTGTTTGCAGTGATTGTCAGTATCATTACACTGGCTTCCTTTATGAAAGTGCAGCGATATGCATTTTATGGCCCACCTGGCAAGAGAAGTGCTGAAGTGATTAAAGATGCACCATGGACCATGAAACTCTCCATGATTATCATGGCACTGATGTGCCTGCTGATGAGCCTCCTGATCTTTCCGGGCATTCGTGAAAGCCTGCTGATGCCCGCTGTGGATACCCTGACGAATACCATGCAATATGCGATAACCATTCTAAACCACTGATATGAAACACCTGGTGCTATTTCTGGTTCTTCTTGGCTTCTGGCTCTTGTTCTCATTCAGCCTGCAGCCCTGGAATATTGCGGTAGGAGCTGCCTGCGCACTGGTGGTCACCCTCCTTTTCGGCCGCTATTTCGTTGGGAATGTCAGGAAATTCATTCAGCCCCTCAGGTACTTCTGGGCCATCATTTATGTATTCTATTTCCTATGGGAATGCATTAAAGCAAATTTTGATGTTGCCTATCGCGTAATCCATCCTGCAATGCCCATCAAACCTGGTATTGTTAAAGTGAAACTCAGTGTAAAAAGCGAAATAGCCCGCGTTATGCTCGCCAATTCCATCACCATGACGCCTGGTACAATCACGGTTGATATCCTTGATGACCATCTTTTCATACACTGGATCAATGTGAAAGATGCTGATACCGATGATTATGCCTATAAAATCTGTGGGAAATTTGAAAAAATGATAGGGAGGATTTTCGAATGAACACCTTGATCACCGTTTTCCTTTACACCCTGATCGCAATGTGTTTCCTCTGTTTCTACAGGGTTGTCAGGGGACCAACCATTGCAGACAGGCTGGTCGCTATCGACATATTGGGGATCATTGTGGTGGGAATTACCGCAATCATCGCCTACAAGACTGGTCTGAGTTACATTCTTGACATAGGCATTGCATGGATTATGCTCAGTTTTATCGGCACGCTAACCCTGGCCAAATATTTATGGAGGAACAAACTCAATGAATGAAACAATCAGCATCATCTTAATTATCATTGGACTGATGTTCAATCTCTTCGGATGTCTTGGGCTGATCCGGTTCCCCGATGTGTACAACAGGCTGCAGTCGGCAACAAAGTGTGTCACATTGGGTACCTGGTGCATCCTGGCGGCATTGCCGGTCTATTATGGATTGAATGAACTTGGCGTCAAGGCTCTTATTGCCATCCCGATCCTCTTTCTCTCCTCCACCGTTGCTGCCCATGCCCTGGTAAGAGGTTCATACCACTATGGGATCAAACTTTGGGAAAAGAGTGTGAGGGATGATTACCGGCAAGAGGAAAATAAAGAGCCCGGGCAAACCAAAACCGATGAAACATGAAGAAGCCAAAACTGCGGGAATTGGGAGAAGCCATTGTCTCACTGGTATCTCCGGCCTATACCACCCGGTTTCCTAAAGAACCGCACCAGCCGTTTGAGCATTTCAGGGGAAAACCGGTTGTGGATGAAGAATATTGCGTTGGCTGCCAGACCTGCGCCAATGTCTGCCCTCCGGTTGCCATCACCTACCAGGATAATCCCGAGACCGGGATAAGGACCATAGTCCGGGACTATGGCAAATGTATCTTCTGTGGCCAATGCCAGGAACACTGCATCACAGGTAAAGGGGTTGCCCTGTCTGATAAAATTTTTGACCTTTCGGTTTTCAACCGGGAACAACTGGTAGAAAAACAGGAACGTGAACTCCTCATCTGCCAGTCCTGCGGCGCTATTATCACTACACGGGAACATATGCGGTTCCTTTATGAAAAACTTGGAGCCAGGGCATTCTCTTCCATCCTGAACCTGAATGTGCTGAACAGCCACCTGAAACTGGCTGAGGATGAGAAAGTGCAAATTGAAGTGAGGGATGGCCTGAAAAGAAAAGACATGTTCAACATCATCTGTCCGAATTGTCTGAGACAGGTTCTGGTAAAAGACCTGGTATGACACCCACCGCTCTGGAAGATATTTTCAAATCCGGCAACGGACACATTTTGATTATCGGTATCGGAAACCAGCTCCGAAGCGACGACGGAGCCGGACCCAGAATTATTGACAAACTTCACCCCTCAACGGCCGTATCGCTCCTGAACGCCGAAACCAATATAGAGCGCTACATCACACCCATCAAAGAGAGTGGTGCTGGTCTTCTCCTTTTCATCGATTGTATGTCGTTCGGAAAACCCCCAGGGTATTGTGGGCTCCTGCCCATAGATTTGATCAGGGACTACACCTTTCACAGCCACAATATATCTCTTAACCGCATCCGCGACTTTTTCGATACCCCGGCATTTGTGCTGGGCATCGAACCGGCCTCCCTGAAAGTTGGTGAACACCTTTCTGAAAATGTACGCAAATCTGTTGAGTCATTGATCGCACAACTCAACCAGTATATCAGGGATTACGCACCCTGAGGCTGTTTTCATCTTCACAGACAATTTAGATCGTTTATAAATTTTGTCACTTCTGACAAATTAGGGCTGTTTGAACCTCCCTATTTGACAGCAATGTATATTTTTGCCACCTGTTAATCAATTAACAACAGATCGAAATAGTTATATTTATCAATCTATTAAGGAGGAAAAATGTCAGATACATTGCAGCTGATCAAACAACTTGCAGACAAGTATGGTCATGATCGCCAGGCATTGATGCCAATTCTGCAGGGCGTTGTAGAAAAAGAGAAGTTTTTAACGGACTATGCCATGGTGGAAATTGCCAGGGAACTGGATCTTTCTGCTGCCCAGGTGTACGGTACCGCATCCTTTTACACCTTTCTCGATACTGAGTTCAGAGGTGAATATGTAATCAGGGTGTGTAAAACGATTACCTGCGATATGCATGGTAAAAGGGAAATCATTCAGGTGCTTGAAGATGAACTGAAGATCAAAGTCGGACAAACCACATCCGACAAGAAATTCACCTTACTGGAAACCAACTGCCTTGGATGGTGCCATAAAGGGCCGGCCATGCTCATCAACGACACTCCCTATACCGAGCTCACCACAGATATGGTGAGGGAAATCATCACTGAATACAAAGCCAAGTAAATCCATATCAAATCTGGAGGTAAAAACAATGAGTGAAAAGAAATTACAAAGACTGGATCTTATCTTCGGCGAATACAGTGCTGAAAAATATAAGATGCTGAAAAAGACAGTAATACGTCCTAAAGAAGAATTGATTCAGGAACTGCTTGACTCAGGCCTTAAGGGTCGTGGGGGAGCAGGTTTCCCAACAGGCATGAAATGGAAACTGACAGCAGAGCAGCCTGAACCTGTTAAATATGTGATCTGCAATGCTGATGAAGGAGAACCCGGTACTTTTAAGGACAGGGAAATCCTCAGCAGGGTACCCAGAAAAGTGTTTTCCGGCATGGCCATATGTGGATATGTGATCGGTGCCAGAGAAGGTTATCTGTACCTGCGCGGTGAATATCGTTTCCTTCTCCCAAGCCTGAGGGAAGAGCTTGATATTTATCATGAGCATGCAAAACAGATCGGTCTTGATTTTACCATTGATATCCGCATGGGAAGCGGTGCTTACATCTGCGGTGAAGAGAGCGCCCTGTTCGAATCAATGGAAGGGAAGCGCGGTGAGCCCAGGAATAAACCCCCCTACCCCACCGTATCAGGGTACAATGGCAAACCCACTGTAATCAACAATGTTGAAACATTTGTAAATACTGTAGAAATCTTCCGCAGTGGTGCAGAAGCTTACCGTAAACTCGGAACCCAGGATTCAAGAGGTTCAAAAGTATTTTCATTATCGGGTGACACGCCAATCCCTGGTATTTATGACCTTGAACTCGGAATGAGCCTTGCTGATTTCGTGAATGAATTTGGCGATGGCGACACCAAAGCGGTGCAGGTCGGAGGTGCCTCCGGATTCTGTGTTCCACGCAAGAAATTCAATGAGACAGTAATCGGCTTTGAAGGCGTCCCCACCGGTGGCTCCATGATGATCTTCAACAGCTCCCGGTCAATGTACAATGTGCTCCGAAACTACCTCGACTTCTTTACCGAAGAGTCGTGCGGACAGTGTACCCCTTGCCGTGTGGGTTGCCAGCAGCTCCTCCTGGGGATCGAAGCGGTGAAAAGAGGCGAAAGGCCCATCTCCTACCTGGAAGAATTGCTTAAGCTCACCGAAACCATGAAGCTCGCCTCCAAATGCGGACTCGGACAATCGGTTGCCAACTCATTCTCCTCCATTGTCAGCAACTTCAAAGAGGAGATGATTTTCTAACAACATGTCGATGACAAAAAAATATTCAACAATGGCAAATAAAATCAACTTGAAAATAGACGGCTTCAATCTCTCTGTGGATGAAGGAACCACCGTTCTTGATGCGGCCCGTCAGATCAACATCAAAATACCCACCCTGTGTAACCACCCCGACCTCTGCGTTGCTGGTAACTGCCGCGTGTGCGTTGTGGAAATTACAGGTGCAAAAGGGCTTACTGCCTCCTGCGCCATGCCGGTATCCGAAGGGATGGATGTTCACACCAATACCCTTAAAGTGAGGCGTTCACGCAAGCACATCATTGAACTTCTCCTTTCGGAACACAATGCCGACTGTACCAAATGCTACCGTAACGGCTCCTGCGAACTCCAGCACTATGCCAACGAGTATCGCACCGGTAACCAGGTGTTCATTGATCTCGTTCCGCTGCATAAGCATATGATCGACATGTCATCACCCTCCATTATGAAGGATGATAGCAAATGTATCCGCTGCCAGCGCTGCGTGCGCACCTGTACCCAGCTCCAGGCAGTGAGTGCACTGGCTGTGGCCAACAAGGGGAACCACCAGAAAATCTCCAGCTTCTTCGACAAACCAATGAGCGAAGTGGTTTGCACCAACTGCGGCCAGTGCATCAATCGCTGCCCAACCGGCGCACTCATCGAAAGGAACTACATCGACGAAGTATGGGATGCCATCTATGATACCAACAAGCACGTAGTGGTACAAACCGCTCCTGCTGTGAGAATTGGCCTCGGTGAAGATCTTGGCTATGAACCGGGTGAAAGGGTCACCGGCAAACTCGTTGCCGCGCTGAAACGCCTTGGCTTCGACTCTGTCCTCGACACCGATTTCACCGCTGACCTCACCATCATGGAAGAGGGGACTGAGCTCCTTACAAGGCTCAAAGAAGCACTCGTCGATAAAAAAGAAGGGATCGCACTCCCAATGACCACCTCCTGCTCTCCGGGTTGGATCAAATTCATCGAGCACACTTTCCCTGAATACCTACCCAATGTTTCTACCTGCAAGTCGCCCCAGCAGATGTTCGGCGCCCTTGCCAAAACCTACTACGCACAAAAACGCAACATTGACCCCGCCAACATCGTGTCGGTATCCATCATGCCCTGTACTGCCAAAAAGTATGAGGCCGATCGCCCCGAAATGAGATCCAGTGGCTACAAAGATGTGGACTACGTGCTGACCACCCGCGAACTTGCCATCATGATCAAACAGGCCGGTATTGAGTTTATGGAACTGGCCGATGACAAATACGACAGCATCATGGGCGACTCTACCGGTGCAGCCGTAATCTTCGGTGCTACCGGCGGTGTCATGGAAGCCGCATTGCGTACTGCCTATGAAATCGTGACAGGTCGCGAAGTGCCGTTCGAAAATCTCAACATCACCCCGGTACGTGGTATGGATGGGGTGAAAGAGGCTACCGTGAAAATCGAAGGGACAGTTCCCGACTGGAATTTCCTGGAAGGTGCGGAGCTGAAATGCGCCATCGCCCACGGTCTTACCAATGCCAAAACACTGATGCAGGCTGTGAAAAATGGCGAGGCAAATTACCACTTCATCGAAGTGATGGCATGCCCGGGTGGATGTCTGGGTGGCGGTGGTCAACCGATTCCGACCAGCCCCGCAATCCGCCAGAAACGTATGGAAGCCATCTATGCCGAAGACGAAGGGATGGCCATCAGGAAATCACACGAAAATCCGGAAGTTCTCCAGATTTATAAGGATTTCCTCGGCAAACCGCTGGGACACAAATCCCACGAACTGCTCCATACCCATTACATCCCCAGGAAACGTTACTAGTTATCATTCCTGATCACACAAAGAGCGGCTCATTCGAACCGCTCTTTTTTTTTTTTGAGCTATGGTATTACTCCACCCGATATCATACCCCGGGAACCTCAGGCACCGGGATCCGACTCTCAACTCCCGACTCTCAACTCTCGACTCTCAACTCTCGACTCTCAACTCTCGACTCTCGACTCATTTTACTATCTTTGCCCTCAGAAAGCATTTTTTAACAAACATACCATGAATCCAAAAGTCAGTATCATTATGGGGAGCACCTCCGATCTCGAGGTGATGTCGAAGGCAGCGCTCATCCTGGATGAGTTTGAGATCCCTTTTGAAATCAATGCCCTGTCAGCGCACAGGACCCCCGAAAAGGTGGAAGCGTTTGCCAGCACGGCAAAACAGCGCGGCATCAAGGTGATCATTGCCGGTGCAGGCATGGCAGCGCACCTCCCCGGTGTGGTGGCAGCCCTCACGCCAATCCCTGTGATCGGAGTACCCATCAAGGCTTCCCTCGATGGAATGGATGCCCTCCTGGCAATCGTGCAGATGCCCCCGGGGATCCCTGTGGCAACCGTGGCCATCAACGGCGCACAAAACGCCGGTCTCCTGGCAGTGCAGATGATCGCAACCGGCGATGAAGAGCTCTATCAGAAATTCGTCGCCTACAAGGAAGGTCTCAAGAAAAAAATCATCGAAGCCAACAAGGACCTGGCAGAGGTGAAGTTTAAGTTCAAAGTGAACAGTTAAGAGTTCAGGGTTAAGGGTTTGGGTCTTTTTTTATTTTTCGATTCCGTTTTTTTGATTCCGGTGCATATATAGATACCAAAATGCACTGTGATGAGAAGATATTGGTTGATGACGGCGGGGGTGATGTGCTGTTTGCTGGTGCATCCCCACTCAGATCCTTATTTCATTTTCCAGAGGCCTCCATGGGAGCAGCTCAGTTCCGACAGCCGCGGGGTTATGGCCCTGTGCAACCCTGCCTGGTCATCCCCGGGTTTGCGTTACCATTGGATTTGCGGTGTCCATAACCAGCAAAGCGTGCGTCAGCTGAACACCCTTTGGCTCGGAGGGGCTTTCCGCTTTGGTGAGAGATTCTCCCTGGCGGGTGCCCTGCGCCACGCTCCGCTGCCCGAAAATCATTACCTGCGGACTGCGGGGGCACTGTCTGGTTCACTTTACATCGCTCCGCAAACAGCGGTTGGCTTGTCAATAAGGATGACCAGGATCAGGCTCCCGGCGAACCTGGGGAGTATGCTTGCCGTGGGCTCAATGGCTGGGCTGGTGACCAGGGTCGGAAAGAAGACTGAGGCCGCATTTGCAGCCGGCCTACACAAAAATCCGGGTGATGGAACAGGCTATTCAATCCTTTCCACCGAAATACGGCATCACCTCACCACCAATGCAGTCCTGGGGATTTCTGCTGACATGACCTCCGGTATGAAACCGAATGTCTGCGCTTTTTTCTTTACTGATCTCCCTTCTGGCATCCGCATCACCATCAGTTCCGGAAACGGGCCGGATCGGCTGCAGGCAGGCATCCTGATCCCTTTCAGAAATTTTGGCGCAGGTACAACCTTAGCCTATAACCCGCTGGCAGGGAATTCATCATCTATGATGCTGACCGGCAAAAAGGATATGCCATGAACTGGTTCAGGATGATACTGGCCGTCCTTTTCATGCTGCTGGCTTCAGGATGTGGCGGACAGACTGAAGAGGACGAGCTGCTTCTTATCCCGCCGGAGGAGCTGCCTGAAGAGGATCTGATGCGCCTCGATGAGCTGGCTGAAGATGCTGCCACTGTGATCCTTATTAACCGCGCCACACCCGATGATCTGCTTTTACTGCCGGGAATGATGCTGGAACTGGCCAGGGCAGTTTGCGCCTTTCGCGATACCGTCGGGGCATTTGCTTCAGTGTTTGAACTCCTGTCAATACCAGGGATGGAGAAACAATACCTGAAATCCATTGCACCATATCTATCCCTGGCCCCACCCCCCGACAAAACTATGCTGCACACTGTTTCCATACGCTCCGTGCTGAGACAGGAGACCCCTTCGGAAACCCCATCCCGCTCACAAACGCCGGAAGGTTCTCCATTCAAGGTGTTGGTGAGGTACAAGATGGAGCATCAGCACTGGATAGCGGGGGTGAAAGCGGAAAAGGACGCCGGGGAGCCTTTCGGTGGCAAACTGCGCCCTGAAGGTTTCGACTTCTACTCGGCCTATGCAGGATACAGGGGTCAGGGATTCTTCCGGCAGGTGCTGGTTGGGGATTACAGGATCTCTATGGGGCACGGGCTTCTCTGCAACCAGTCGTTCGCTACAGGCAGCGACGCTTCCGCCCTTTATCAGCCCCATCGGGTAAAAATCCTCCGCCCACATACTTCAGCCGATGAGTACCTCTTTTTCCGTGGCGGGGCCGTAAGATTGCAGCGACAAAACATATCACTCACCCTCTTTGGATCCGGAAAACCGATTGACGGGAACATCGTTGAATGGGACACCGTTTCTGGCAAAACCGTTGCGGTCAGCACCATGCAGAAGTCGGGTTTGCACGCTACCCCGGCAGAGCTGGAAGACCGTCATGCAGCCATGGAGTATGCTGCAGGAGGTTCCCTGAGGATACAACACCGGCACCTGGTAACCGGCATTAATCTGCTGCATGTCAGGTATGATGTTGAAATCAGACCTTCTGACAGATTTGCCGACCGTTGGAAATTCCGCGGTGACAGGCTTTCCGGGATTTCTTTCGAAGCGGGGTGGTACTCCAAAGTACTGGGAGTAGCCGGTGAAATTGCGGTCACCAGGGGCATTCCGGCGTGGAATCTCGCTCTGGTCGTCAAAGCCAATGACAAAGTTTCGGTGTGGATGAGCCCCAGGTACTACACTCCGGGCTATTACTCCCCTTTTGCCGCTTCCATTGGAAGGGGCACTACCCCTATTGGCGAACGGGGGTTGAATTTTGTAGCCGTCTACATGCCTGCTTATGGCACCAGGTTTACTGCGATGACGGATATCTACCACATTCTCAGCACCTCTGGTGCACCGGTAACAGGGCGATATGGCAGAACTTTCCGGATGGATGGTGCCGGGATCAGCCACGGAGTATCGTGGCTGCTGCGAATCAACGGGGAGAACCAGTATGAACCCGCTATGGGTGATGCCTGGCAAACCAATGGCCACACTGATGAAGATCAAAAACTTATCCTCAGTTTAAGGGGAGATGTGGGATTTCCGGTAACATCGGGGGTCAGGTTCAGATGCCGGCTCGATTACCGCTTCAGGAATTACCTGA
>JAWOGX010000333.1:0-3365 GCA_046496455.1 Bacteroidales bacterium
TGCGCCAGGTATTCCTGCTCGGTTTGGCCGGGGGTGGGGACAAAAGCCGCCAATACATCACCGATTGCCCAAAGATCCATGATGGTGGAGTAGCCAGGTCTGCTGATCACGAGTTTAGCTGTTTTGATAGCATTATAGACCATGGCATCATCAGGGTCCGGGATCACGGTGATATGCGGATGGGGTTTCCAGGGGGTTTTGCTGCCTGGTATTCCTGCAAAAACGATGGCATGGTATGGCAGCGGTGTAAGCTGGTTGAGAAGCAACTCAAAGAAAATGGTGCGTTGCGGTTCCGGGCCCGAGACAATACACACCAGGTCTGCAACAGGCCCGGTAATGTCCCGTTGTTTAAAGCCCCTGAACCTTGAAAGTGGACCTATGTACGTGCAGTTCGATGGGAGCCGCCGTGGATGTGAAAGTGCCCCGGCCAGTCCCGGTGGTTTTTCGTAGTCCGGGATCCAGCAACGGTCAAACCGGCTGATGAACCACCTGTTGATCCGGTTTACAACCACCATGATAAGCCGGTAAGGAACTCCCCCGGGTGAAGCCAGCGACACCTGATGGGTAACTATCACAGAACGGCACCTCTTGTTCCAGCAGCCAAACCGGTTATCGGAAACGATCAGATCCACCTTGCAATCCCTGACGATCTTCTTGATTTGCCGGTGTTCCCTTAGTATTCCGAGCAGCAGACGCGGTGCCGAGAGCGCCATGCGGGCAATGAAGGCAGAGCCTTTGGGATAGGTAATGTGGTAAGAAGGCAGACGCAGGGTCTTCAGGTCGGGAAACCGGGATTGAAGCCACGATAAGGCAGCCCCGTCGGAAGCAAGGATGAGTGTTGCCTTCGGAAACTGGTGCTGCAGCCTGGTGATCAGATCAGCTGATCGTGTTGCATGCCCGAGCCCCCAGTTCAACGGTGCAACCAGTATTACCGCAGGATCCCCGGGCAGGTTTTCCAGGTCGGTCAGCATGGTGTTATAAAAGTGAGTTTCCACTTCCGTTTTTCGCGCTTTGATGCATATATCAGCAAAAGTAATGAAACTGTGCACAAAGAGGATGAATTGATTTATCAGATAGGCCTGACCCTGCTGAAGGATGTCGGGCCGGTTTCGGTGAAGAAGCTGGTGGCATTCTGCGGAGGTGCCCGCCAGGTTTTTACTGAGAAAAGGAAGTTTTTGCAGCGCATTCCGGGGATTCACCGCAACATGGTGGAGAGCATCGTGAACCAGGAGGTGCTGGGGAGGGCAGAGCAGGAGGCGGAGTTCATCAGAAAGCATAGTGTGCGACCCCTGTTCTAGCTCTCTCCTGAATATCCCGAACGACTGAAACATTGCGCCGACAGTCCGGTGATGCTCTATTACCGGGGCAATGGCGATCTGAACAATCCCCGGGTGGTGGCTGTGGTGGGTACCCGGCTCCCTTCCCAGTATGGTTTGCAGCAGTGTGAGGCGCTCATGTCGGGCATCACCGCCTACCAGCCCCTGATTGTGAGTGGTCTCGCCTATGGCATTGATGCATGTGCCCATAAGCGGGCACTGCAGGAAGGGTTGCGCACCGTAGGGGTGCTTGCCCACGGCCTCGACCGTATCTACCCGCCTGTCCATAAGTACATCGCTGCCGCGATGGCGGAACAGGGTGGACTCCTAACGGATTATCCGTCCGGTACAAACCCTGATAAACAGAATTTCCCCAGCAGAAACAGGATTGTGGCAGGGATGGCCGATGTGGTGATCGTCATTGAATCAGGCGTGAAGGGGGGCGCCCTGATTACTGCCGACATTGCCAACTCTTACAGCCGTGATGTGTTTGCGATCCCGGGCCGAACTACCGACAACGCCTCCGCAGGGTGCAACCTCATGATCAGTGAAAACAGGGCGGGCATCCTCCTCAGCCCCGATCACCTTGCCACGCTCATGGGTTGGAAAGACAAAAAAGGGAAGTCAGAAAGGCAGCAGGAGATCTTCATCAACCTCTCTGATGACGAAGAGCGTATTGTGAATGTCATCCGGCAGCAAACCGATCCTGTCATCGACCGGATTTCTCTCCATTGTGGTATTCCCGTCAGCCGGACTGCTTCACTCCTCCTTGAACTGGAGCTCAAAGGGGTGATCCGATGCCAGCCCGGGAAAAAGTATTCACTTGCATGAAGCAGTTTAGGTGTTAAGTTGTTTAAATGTTTAGTTGTTTAGAAGGTTGAGAAGGCTTAGGCTCTTGAATTTTACCGAAGAAATTGATGGTTTCGTCGTAATATTATGCTGTTGATGTTATCTTTGTAGAGCAGAAAACGAAAACCGTTCATCAAGAAATCCTGATATCATGAAAAAAAGAAAAGTACTCATTGCCGAAGATGTCCACAATGTCTCCGTAGATATTCACTACATCCTTGAAGGAATGGGCTTTGAGGTGCAGAAAATCGTAGGAACCGGTGAGGAAGCGATTGCAGAGGTTCAGGCAGAAGCTCCCGATCTGGTTATGATGGATACGGTACTGAACGGCGAACTTTCGGGTATAGAGGCAGCCACAATGATACTGGATATGTACGGCATTCCCGTGGTCTTCCTTACCGGCCCTGTGCCCGCAGATCTTGTCAAAGACCTTATCGCCTCCGAAGCTTTTGGCATGGTGGTCAAGCCTTTCCGGCCCGAAACCCTGGAGGCCGCAATCGGACTTGCCCTGAATAAGGTAAGACCCTCCCGGAAATCTGCACCGCGCCACACCGGTTCTCTTTTCGTCAGGGCAGATTACCGCCACAACCGCATCGACTTTGATAAAATCCTTTATGTCGAAGCGCTCAAAGACTATGTAGTCATTCACCTGCTCAGCGGGCAGGTGACCACCCATACCACCATCAAAGGGATTGAACAGATGCTGCCGGAATTGGACTTCGTCAGGATACACCGCTCCTATATCGTACGTATCGATAAGATCCACTCGATCAAATACCCGGAACTGATCATGGAGGGAAAGATGAAAGTGCTGCCCATCGGAGGACTTTACAAGAAAAATCTCTTCGACAGGATCAACAGTCTGCAGTAATGGGATGCCTGCTGCTGGTTATTTGATGGTCGCACCGTTGTGGATATCGTCCCCTTCAGGAGTGACGAAAAAGAGCTTTCCGTCCGGATTTTCAGCCATCAGGATCATGCCATTGGAGATGATGCCCCTCAGTTCACGCGGCTGCAGGTTCACCAGGATAGACACCCTCTTCCCGACGATCTCTTCCGGTTTGAAGAATTCGGCAATCCCGGATACGACGGTACGCACATCAATACCGGTGTCGATGGTGAGTTTCAGCAGCTTTTTGGTTTTGGGGACCACCTCGGCGGCGGTGATGGTGCCGGAACGGATATCCATCTTCATGAATT
>JAWOGX010000065.1:0-20138 GCA_046496455.1 Bacteroidales bacterium
CTTCAAGACCTTTCAGGCCTGTTTCAGAAGAAGCGAGCAATTTTTTTAACAATTCCAGTTTTGCTACATTATCAGCTTGATATTCAAATATTTTCGTAAGCAATTGCAGGTTACCGGCTTCAACACCCAACGCCAGTAGCTCCTCTTTTACTTTATCAGGACCAATCTTATCAAGCTTATCTATAATAACGGTAAACCCGTAAAAGTGGTCAGCCACACCGCAAACCTCGGCAAGCCCAAACAGTATCTTCCTGTTGTTCAACCTGATATCAACCCTGACGGATAATTTTTCGAACACCTCATCGATGATCTGAATCAGTTCCATCTCATTGATCAGTGCATCACTTCCTATCACATCGGCATCACACTGGAAGAATTCGCGGTATCTCCCTTTCTGTGGCCGGTCGGCACGCCAGACCGGCTGGATCTGGAATCGTTTGAACGGAAAAAGGATCTCATTCCGGTGTTGAACAACATAGCGCGCAAAAGGCACCGTAAGGTCATACCTGAGTCCCTTTTCTGCGATCATCGGACTTATTTTTCCGGATTCCGCGGATTTGAGAAGTTCACGATCCACCCCATCCAGGAAATCACCTGAATTGAGGATCCTGAAAAGCAATTTATCCCCTTCAGCGCCATATTTTCCAGTCAGGGTCTCCAAATTTTCCATTGAAGGTGTTTCGATCGGCAGATAACCATATTTCTGGTACACCTCGCGTATCGTATTGAAAATATGGTTGCGCCGGCCGAGTACCTCAGGGGAAAAATCCCTTGTGCCCTTCGGGATGGATGGTTTATATGCCATGGGTAAATTTTATCAGGCAAAAATACACAATAACCCACAAACATTTTTTTGTAAAAAAAAGAATATATTTGTTGATCAAGGCAACAAATAATACATTTGTCAGCCTCAAATATATCAATATTTCAATATCAAATTCTCTGATATGCGCAATTTCATCCAATTGATCTTCCTGGTGTTGGTACCGGTAGCCCTGCTCGGGATCCTGATCTACGACATCCAGAATTTACCGGGGTACAATAACCTGGCTGATTTGCAGGAAGAATATTCAGAAAAAAAGGACCATAAGGTTGACCATACCAGGTTCGAGGAACTCCAGGGGCCCTTTGCCAATGCCCATGAAATAACTGCTGCCTGCCTGAGATGCCACGAAGAGCGGGGGCATGAGCTGCTAAAGAGCCACCATTTTACCTGGGAAAAAGAGGAGTTCATCGAAGGGAGGGGTGTCGTATATCATGGCAAGAAGAATGCCCTGAACAATTTCTGTACAGGTATCGCCGGAAGTGAGCTCACCTGCAACCGCTGTCATGCAGGATATGGTTATGCAGATAATAGTTTTGACTTTACGGACCCGACCAATGTTGATTGCCTTGTTTGTCACGATAACTCATTCACCTATGAGAAGGAAAAGGGTCAGGCAGGCTACCCGGTTGTCGGTATTGACTACCAGAAAGTATTTGCCAATCTGTCATCGCCCAAAAAGGCCAATTGTGCCACCTGCCATTTTTACAGCGCCGGTGGCAATAATGTAAAGCACGGAGACCTGGAATCTTCGTTGCTTGTTTCGGGAAAAGATGTTGATGTTCATATGGGCAAAGACGGGATGGATATGGAATGCACCGATTGTCACAAGACGGAAAATCATGTCATGGCGGGCAGGTACTACGGCCTCTCTTCAACCAATCAGCGCAGAGCGAAATGTGAGGATTGCCACACTGATTTCCCCCATACAGATGACCTTACCAATGAACATACATTGAAAGTTGCCTGCAAGACCTGCCACATTCCCATCTATGCCAAAGTAAACCCAACCAAGATGACCTGGGACTGGTCGACTGCCACCCGGGAGCTTGACAGCAATCAACAAGCCTTGTCGATTTATAATGAAGCCGGGGAGCAGATATATTTCACCGACAAGGGGAATTTCACCTGGCAGAAGAATGCCAAGCCTGAATATACCTGGTTTAATGGTACTGCAAACCATCATTTACTGACTGATTCCATCACAGAGGAACCCGTGAAAATCAACAGCCTGTTTGGAAGTTACCAGGATCCTGAATCGAAGATCATCCCAGTCAAGGTACATCGTGGGGCTCAGCCTTACGATACAGAATACAGGCGCATTGTGCAGGCAAAATTATGGGATCCGGAAAAAGGAAAAGGGGGCCTTTGGGTTGACTACAACTGGGAAGCTGCCCTGAAAGCAGGGATGGAATATCTGGATCTCCCCTTCAGCGGAAAATACGATTTCATCAATACGGAGATGTACCTGCCAGTTAGCCATATGGTTTCACCATCTTCTGAAGCCCTCACCTGCAAGGATTGCCACATAAGAAATGATGGGCGCCTTGCTGGATTAACCGGATTTTACATTCCTGGCCGGGACCGCAACGCTACGATTGACCTGATTGGCCGCCTGTTCGTGCTCCTTTCATTGCTCGGAGTGGTCGTTCATGCAACTTCACGGGTCATCATCTCAAGAAAAATGAAAACCGTTTAACACAGAGAAAATCCCTGAATCATTATGTCACAAAACAAAGTATATATTTACAGGCTTTTTGAACGGATCTGGCACTGGACCCAGGCGTTGCTGATATTCATCCTCATCTTCACAGGGTTTGAAGTTCACAGTTCCTATTCGATAATTGGTTTTGAAAATGCGGTCAGATACCATAATGTTGCGGCCATCTCCCTGATCATTCTGATCATTTTCGCCATTTTCTGGCATTTTACCACGGATGAATGGAAGCAGTACATTCCTACCACCCGAAACCTCAAAGCACAAGTCAATTATTATATCACCGGCATTTTTAAAAATGCTCCGCATCCCACCCGCAAAACCATCCTGACCAAACTTAACCCATTGCAAAGAATTGTTTATCTTGTGCTTAAGGTCTTCATGATCCCTCTGATGGTCATCACAGGAGTTGTTTACCTTTTTTACCGCTATCCGATGAAAGGGAGTATTGAATCGCTGGATATGGTTAATCTGGAAAAAGTTGCTGTATTGCATACTTTGGGTGCCTTTCTGCTCCTGGCTTTTGTTGTGGTACACCTTTATCTGATCACCACCGGTAAAACCCCTGCAACCAATCTCAAAGCAATGATCACCGGATACGAGGAGCTTGAGGATGAACATGAGACAGAAAAGTCGCCCGAGAATCCGAAGGAACAAACCAAAGATTCCTGATTCAATCAAGCATTTTTTTGAAATAGATTTTAAAGTGATGAAAATGAAACATATACGATCCATATACGTCATACTGACCATCCTGATGGTCTTCACAACCCTGACGCATCAGGGGTGCAGGTCCGCACAGCAGGCCAAAGAACCTGATGCTGATGGTTTTGCATTATTGATCAATCATATAGAACACCATCACGATTTCGTGAATTCTGAAGTGGCCCCGGGCGCGATCGGGATCGATGCTGTGCTGAATTATGAAGGAGACAAAATGCTTCTTATTGACATCAGGCCGCTACCAGAGTTCCAGTCCGGGCATCTGGCCGAAGCAGTCAATATAACGATGGAAGGGTTGCTTGATTACTTTGAACTCAGCATTGATCCAGCCGGTTTTGACACAATTGTGATCATTTCAACCGATGGTCAGGATGCATTGTTTGCCACGACGTTAATGAGGTTGCTTGGTTATGACAACGTTTTTGGCCTCAGGCTGGGAATGGGATGGCACAAACAGTTTGCTGACACGGTCTGGGGGCGCAAACTATCGTCCGAATACGAGCTGCGCTTGTCCCCGGGACCATCCCCTCAACTTGAGGCATTTGCCTACCCGGCATTTCAAAGCGATGGAAAAGACGGATATACGCTCCTCCGCGAACGAGCCAGGGAGCTATTGAGATCAGGTTACAAAGATTACCGGATTGCTGCAAAAGAGGTTTTTGCAGCTGCAGACAGTTTTTACATCATCAACTATTGGCCTGAAAACGAGTATCTGATAGGACACATCCCGGGTGCCCGGCAGTATACACCCAAGAAATCGTTATCCAGGAAAACTTCGCTGAACACATTACCCCCTGACAAACCCATTGTGATTTATTGCCATCAGGGTAACATGAGTTCATCGGCTACAGCCTACCTGTTACTCCTCGGATATGATGTGAAGTCCCTGGAATTCGGGTCAAACAGTTTTATGTACAACCTGCACAAAGGGAAAATCGGCCGGAATATCTTTGACCCACTTCAGGCCATTGATTATCCATTAATGGACAAATCCAATTCGGGGAAAATTCCTAAAGTGCCTGTTCTGGTTGAGATTAAATCCCAGGGGGGATGTTAAAGTTAAGAGTTAAAAGTTAAGAGTTAAAAGTATAAAGTGAGGGTTATGAATCAAAAATCGACAACCTACATCAATCCATATCTGGGAGGGTTTTTCCTGGGATTGGTTTTGCTATCTGCATTTGTGGTGGGCGGGCACGGTCTGGGTGCGAGTGGGGCGCTCAAGAATTTCGTGATTTCGATCACCAACACCATCTCCCCTTCCTTTTCCGACAGCCGGGGGTTCTTTAAAGCCGATTCAGGCGGTATTTGGAAAACCTGGATTGTGATCATGTTTCTGGGTGTTGTTGCCGGGGGCTTTATTTCCGGTGCAGCTTCAGGAAGGTTGAAATTCACGGTAGAACATGGCCCGAGGATCAAACCGGCCACGCGCCTGGTTTTTGCATTGCTTGGCGGAATGCTCTTCGGACTTGGGGCGCAACTGGGGAAAGGATGTACAAGTGGCGCAGCTTTAAGTGGCATGGCTGTGCTTTCCACATCCGGAATCCTCACCATGATGGCCATTTTCGGGACAGGTTTTGCCATCGCAGCAATATTCAGACGTTTATGGATCTAACAAACTGAAGGTACTATGACACCATTATTTCCATTAGGTATTATTGACCAGGGCTGGTACCTGATCATCATCTTTTTCATCGGGCTCTTTTTTGGCCTGGTCCTGGAGCAATCCGGGTTTTCATCATCCCGAAAACTGGCCGGTGTTTTCTATGGCTACGACTTTGTCGTGCTGAAAGTCTTTTTCACCGCAGGCATCACCGCAATGTCCGGCCTGGTGATCCTGGGTTATTTCGGGCTGATAGACTTATCCGTGATCTTCGTAAATTCCAACTTCCTGGTAAGTGCTCTTGTGGGAGGTGTTATCATGGGTTTTGGATTTATCCTCGGTGGATTTTGCCCCGGCACCAGTGTGACCGGAGCCGTAATCGGAAAGATTGATGCGATGGTTTTTATTGCAGGGATATTCCTGGGCATTTTTGTTTTCGGGGCTTTCGACAGTACATTCAACAAATTATTCACAGGCTATTATTTCGATCACGAAATGATTTCGGACACTTTTGGGTTCGGGAAACACTTTATGGTTTTCGTGTGGATTCTGATGGCCCTGGCAGCGTTCGGGGCCGCCTCCTATTTTGAAAAGAGGTCCACTGTCGGCCTGCGGCCAACCAATATCAGGTATCCGAGACTTGGTGCTGAGGTTTTCCTTGCCATCCTGATTGCCATTGTAATCCTGTTTATCCCTGAACAAAAAGCAAAGGGGACTTTTCAGGCTGATGATCATAAAGTGCTCTCCATGACCAGCAATCCCCAATATCTTATGAATGCGGATGAGTTGGCCTATATGCTGATCAACAATTCAAAAAAACTGAATATCATTGATGTGAGAGACGAAGCCTCCTTTGCAGGTTTCCATCTTCCCGGCTCCACCAGAATTCCGCTGGATCAGATCACTTCCAAAGGTTACCGTGACCTGCTCAGTGACCCGCTCTTGAAAACAGTGCTGGTTTCTGAAGGGGGAGTGGATGCCGGTAAAGCATTGGTATTGCTTGGCAGGCAAGGGCACAAAAACATCAGGGTTCTTGACGGGGGATTGAACCAATTCACCAGAACGATATTCGAAGAGCAGACTCCTCCCGAAGGGTTAACTGCTTATGATGAGATCAGCAAGTACCGGTTCAGGCAACGGGCTGCTGCTTATTTTCGCAGCGATGAAACAACACTGCCCAAAGGGGTAAAAGGGACCAGGCAGAGGGTGACCCCGGCGACAACTTCTATCCCCAGAGCGGGCGGTTGTTAACCTGACCTCTGGAACCGAATTCAGTAAACAACCAGGAAACAACAATAATTATGAGAAACGAGAACATAACCCCCTTGCGGCTTGGACTGACGGTGATGGCCGGGATACTGATCCTTGGTGTGCTTTTTTTCCGGATCTGGCCACTGAAATACGATGTCTCAATCCACGACTCCGCCATCCATGCTTCAGCACAGCAAGGACTTTCACCGGTTGGGTTCTGGAATGAACTGCGGAGCCCTGGCTTTTCAGCCATGGTGGTTGATATCAGGAATTCTGATGCTTTTAATGCAGGGCATATCCAGGATGCATCCGGAATACCTGCAGATGAAATCCTGCTTAAGAAAAATGTCCGGCAAATGAAAGGGAAAAGGATCTTGATTTATGGTGATAACGAGCAACAGGCCCACCAGGTGGCATTGCTTCTCAGTATGCGTGGTTTGAATGCTGAGCCGGTAAATAGCAGTTACCAGCACCTGGAATATGCCAAACTGGAAAGTGGAAAAGCGCCTGTTCTTTTCTACAGTGAAGAAAAGGCAGCTTTCAATTACAAATCATTTTTCAGGGCATTTGAGATATCCATACCTGAACCTGTTGAATTAAAGGTGCCATTACCCAAACCGGAAGGGTGCTAAGGATTTTTCTTTACCCATCGGTTGTAAAACAGGAACAATAACACTGTGGTCAGCCCTATCGCTCCGAACACCCACCAGATCCTGAAGGGTTCATAAGTATTGAACAGGTAAACTTTCATCTCAGCGGCTGACATATTCAGATGCTGCATCCCGGCGGCCATGATCTCTGCCTTATCTTTTGCAGCGAGTGAAGCAGTATCGGGTACTCCCCTGTTTTCCAGCTCCCGGATGATGAAAGTGTAAATATCAGAAAGGTTCATATACAGTTTTCCGTAAAGGAACCCTCCGATCAGATTCCCAAATGAAATGGGTAAGAAGCTGAATCCCATATAAACCCCTACCCTTTCCGGTGGAGCAATACGGCTCACATACTCCTGCGTCCGGGGTGAACTGATCATTTCGCCGAAAGAGAAGAAAACAATGGCGATGACAATGATCCATCCACTGATTCCAAGGCTCATGGCAGCCATGGCCACGGCGGAAATTAAAATCCCCACTGTAATGGAGCGAATGGGTGCAACACCTTTCACCAGATTTGACATCAATACCTGGAACAGTACAATGCTGGCAGCGCCAAGATTCTGGATCATTTCAGGGTTAATGATACCGATACCATTCCTGGTAGTACCTATAGCCGCTGCAATCCATCCGGATGAATTGAAAATCACGGAGGTGTCAACCCACTGGGTGATGTAGACCGGCAGGGTGAAAAAGATCTGCATATACATAACCCAGAACCCGGACATGATCAGTACAAAGGCCAGGAAACGATAATCAGCCAAGACATTCCAGAAATTACGGCTGATTTCTGTCAGATTCTGCCAGAAACTGCCCTGACGGATATGCTGCTTACGGCCTGGTTCTTTGTAAAGTGCAAGGAGCGGGATAAAATTGACCAGGATGATTGCTGCTGACATGATAAAGATATATTGCCACTGGATGTCCCGAAGTTTCGAAGCGACAAACGGACCGATGAAAGCCCCGATATTGACGATCATGTAGAAGATGCCAAATCCGACAGTATCGTTGGAGGGATTGGTAGTCTTTGATACCGTACCTACAATAACCGGCTTGAAAAGTGCTGCGCCAAGGCCCACGAGAAGAAACGCCAGAAAAATCGCATGATAGGATGAAAACATACCCATGAGGTAATATCCGCAGGCGAGGATTGCAAATGCAACCAGGAGTACCTTGCGGTAGCCGAGCCGATCAGCGATAGCACCTGCATACATTGGAAAGAAATAGAGCGTAAAAGTCACGACTGCCAGCAGGGCGCCGCTTTGCCCGCTGGTAAAACCAAGCCCCCCTTCTGATCGGGCGTCGGTGAGATACACAGAAAGGAGGGCAAAGACGCCATAGTAAGCCCACCGTTCAAAAAGTTCCATAACATTTGCAACCCAGAAAACCAGGGGAAAGCGGTTGTCTTTTTGTTTCTTCATGGTGCGGCCGAATCAATGTTGCTAAACAGAAAAGAATTTGCAGGAGGCAAAAATACACATTACGGATTACGAAGCAAGAGGGCCCTAAAAAGTAAGGTATGGCCACAGGTTTTCAGGAATGGAAATCCCGGATGGCAGTCTTTGCATAAGATCTTCACGCGATAAGATTCTGCTTTCACTTCTGATTGTCGAAATGACCCAGGCAAGTTTTTTTGAAATATAGGGGTGAGAAGCCATGACTTTTTCTGGTATTTCATTGATATTCATTATATTGAGATTAGCTTCACTGATCGTGACACGATCACGGTTTTGCAGGAGAACCTCAGGAGCCAGGCCGTATACCTCCTGCAGTTGCTCCACAGCGTGAAATCCCCCCAGGGACTCGCGATAGTTCACGATTCGGGATGCCAGTACAGTGCCGATTCCCCTGAGGCGTTTGAGCTGGGCAGTGTCTGCCGTGTTAATGCATAGGGTTTGCGGTGTTTTAAATGAGGGATGGCCTGCCGGAGAGGTTATTGTTCCTTCCGGGGAAATCCTTATCCATGGCTCCACTTTTTGATAAAACCTTTCTGAAATCACAAAACTCTTCTTAAGCTCTTCCCTGGTTCTGAACCTACCTCCCTTTTTAACATACCCGGTGATTACTGCTGCCTGCTTCACCGAAAGCCCAAGCAAAACCCAGCCATCGGCATCCAGGGTGTTTGGATCGAAAAAGAACAGGGAATCTTTGTTTTGCCTGATTCTATCCCGATGTCTGTCATCCGGCAGCCTGGCTGATCTGAAACGGTCGAACTCCTTCCGGGACTCATTCATCAGGCGGGTCATTTTCACCGGATCGGTTTTCCCTGATTGAGTTGCAACAAACACATTTGTCCCTGTAAGTGCAAAAATGACCACCAGGAGAATCCAGATTCCCCGGCGCTCTGAGCGGTTAAATGCTAATAGGTCTTTCCAGTTTTCCATCAAAAAAAGCATATCGGGGCATGCGCGATTGCATCACCTGAATCACACGGTTCCCTGACTATATATGCTTCGGTACAGAAAAAACGGAAGGCTACCAGTATTTTTTTATTTCGCCCGACCTAACCCTGATGAAATAGCTCTTTAAATCCCTCCGTACCTCCGGGGCCAGAATAATCAGCCCGAGAATATTGGGGAATGCCATCGCAAAGATCATCATATCAGAAAAATCGATCACTGCGCTCATGGTGGAGGAGGTCCCAACGACGATAAAGGCAAGGAAAATAACCTGATAAATGTACTTGGCTACTTTTCTGGTTCCGAAAAGTTTATGACTATACCCTCCGAAAAGGTAATCAAACCCTTTAAGTCCGTAGTACGACCAGGAGATCATTGTGGAAAATGCAAACAAAAAGACCGCGATCGTCAGCAAATAGGGGAACCAGGAGATGGTGTGCTGAAATGCCAGTGAAGTCAGATTGACGCCACCCGCTGTAGACATGTCCCCTCCGAAGTTATGATGCTCACCGGTGATGACGATGACCAGCGCCGTCATCGTGCAAATGACCACGGTATCGATGAAAGGCTCCAGCAGTGAGACGAGTCCTTCCGTGATTGGTTCCTGGGTTTTGACAGCAGAGTGCGCAATGGAAGCTGAACCTATACCTGCTTCATTGGAGAAAGCAGCACGCCTGAAACCCATAATCAGGACACCGACCAATCCCCCTTTCAATGCACCAGGATTAAAGGCCCCATGCCAGATTTCAGCAAAAGCTTCCGGTATATGTGCATAATTGATAGCGATTACAATGATTGCCACTCCGACGTAGAGCACAGCCATAAATGGCACCAGCTTATCGGTTACATTGGCAATACTTCTTATACCCCCAATGATCACCACCCCTGTAAGGATTGCCAGAAGGAGCCCAAACCAGAATCCGTTGCCTTCGAGCATCGGGATGAAGTTTGATAATTGCGCATAAGCCTGATTGGCCTGGAACATATTGCCCCCACCAAATGAGCCCCCTATAACCATCACGGCAAAGACCGCAGCCAGCACTTTGCCGAACACACCCATTGCTTTGCCCCTTTTTGCCAGGCCTTTGCTCAGGTAATACATGGGCCCTCCGGAAACTTCACCTTTGTTATCGATATTCCGGTACTTGACTCCCAGCGTACACTCAACAAATTTCGATGACATACCCAGGAAACCGGCAATGATCATCCAGATTGTTGCACCGGGTCCCCCGATTGCAATGGCCACAGCAACTCCGGCAATATTCCCCAGCCCGACCGTACCAGACAGTGCGGTTGCAAGCGCCTGAAAATGGCTTACCTCCCCATCATCCTTCGGGTTATCGTACCGGCCACGGATCAGGGCGATTGCATGGCCAAATCCACGGATGTTGACAAACTTCATGAAGATCGTAAAGAAGACGGCTCCGAAAATCAACCATAAAATGATGATCGGGATATGATTTTCTACCTGCTTGCCGCCGGAATCCAGGATGGGCTGGCCGCTATCGTCCCTCATCACCGGATCGTAAATTTTCATGGCCTTCAAAGGGTCATAAAAGAGAAAACCTTCCATACTGCGCACTGCCGGCTCAAAACGGTCATTGATCCGTTCACTGATAGTGCGTTCCTGCTGTGAAATGTCCGGCAGTTCATGTTCAACAGGATTTATTTCATCCTGTCCGAACAACCATGTACAACCGAATATCAACAGAAAAAAGGCCAGTGTTAATCTCTTCATCAGGATATGGGGATTTGTCCTGACAAACCTGCATCTTTTTTTTCAAATATCAAAATGAATACACCAAATGTTCAAATAAGTGTAGTGGCCAGCACCTGATGTCCGAACCTGCATTCCAGACAACGTTTTCCCCTGCAATATTCATTGAAGAGTTCCATAAGTCCCTGAGATTCAACAGCAGATCCTGGTATAACACCCAATGATTTCCATGTCCTGATCACCTTATTGTTTTCCGGTGCAAAACCTGCCAGTTCATCGACCAGGGAGGCGATGAAATCGTGCGAACGGTATATTTCACCATACCTGACCAACGGTGGGATGATACCATTGATGATAATTCGTTCAAGGCTCTCCCGCCCGATGGATCCCGGGAGCCCTGAGCATGGTCTGCCGAAATGGTAATGCTCCTGCCAATATTTTGATACCGTAATGTTTCCGGCATATTCCATCCAATTGCGCAGTTCATCCATCATTAAGGGATTGATGGACAAAAAACTGCCCAACAAAGCGGCCAATTGCGCTATCCTGACAGTCGGGAAATTGGCGGGCCTTGTTCTCAGGAAGCGCCAGAGATGTTTCTCAAGCGGTTCGCACCGGTATTTATACAGCAATGATGCATAGCGGTCCTGCATCGCCGAGACATAAGTATCATCAGCCCACCCTGACCCTTCCGGAAGAAGACCTGACTGCCCAAACAGAAGAGCTTCCAGTGCTGTACTATCCTCAGAGAGATTGCGGACCAATTTAAGTGGTGTTTTCAGGGCAAGCATTTCGAACACATCATCATTCACCTTGTTGCCAAACCCCTTGCAAAAAGATACATACAATGTTTCATTCCAGTCGTTGCCAAGTCTTTGAGCCAGGTAATCAAGCGCCAGTCCTTTCCTGATCAGCCGCTGGAGCCCAAGGCTGACCAGCCATTGAGAAGGGAGGGTAAGAGGGATACCCTTAAGGAAATTTTCGCATGCAACTTCACGGGGAGATGCCATGAACTGCAAGTATCTGGTATACAAAGAACTGTCAATATAGTAGCGCAATTCCAGGACAGGCAAACTGGTTTGGTCAGGTCGCAACACCTCTTTGTCATGTTGATATACAACATGAAGCACAACATTCTCGTAGGCAGGATCATTCTGATGGCCGTGAAGATTCCAGTCGGAAGATTTCATATGGATCTCCACATGGCCTGCCCAGAGTGTGTCATCGATCCTGATCAGGGCACCAAGGAAATCGGGGCCCGAATCCCGGTTCAGGGTACCGGGTTGTTCCACTGCAAGTGCATCACCTGTAGTCAGTTTCGGGATTCCGGAGTACAACCGGAATTGCCATACATAAGCCAGAAAATCTTCATTCATAAAAAAGTTTTCGGGTATATATGCATGATGGCTGGAAAAATGGAAGCGATGGGTGAGAAAAGTTGGATAAAACAACATTCAGCATCGAAAATATATTATCTTTGTCTCATCATCACCTGTGAAACTACCGGCATGTCAAACCTCTGCGATGAGATCAAGGAATTGGAGAACAAGGTAGGCAGGCTAACAGAATGTTATCTGAAACTGTTAAGTGATCATAAGGTGTTGACGGAGGAAAACCAGAGATTGACCAAAATCATTAACCAACTTAACGAACAGATTCAAAAGTTTGAACATAGAGATAAAACAAATCATACAGAAAAAACGTTAACTACTGATAATAGAGAAACAATAAAAACAAAGCAAATTATTCACGAGATGATGCGGGAGATAGACCAATGCTTGTTGTTATTGGAAGAATAGGTCGATAGAGATAATGATACATGGATGAGATTTCGATTACAATATCGGTTGCCGGAAGGCAATATCGCTTAAAGTCGGACGAAAAAGATAAGGAGCAAATAGAGGAAGCAGCAAGGCAGATAAACAGACTGATCAGGTCATACGCTGAGAACTATGCGTATAAAGACAACCAGGACCTACTGGCAATGGTTTCGCTGCAAGAGACGTTAAGTGTAATTAAGAAGGATATTGAGATAAAAGAAGCCTCAGAGGGTATTGAGAAGCAGATAGCATTGATCGACAAGATTTTATCTGACAACAACAGCGAATAAAAGCGTTCTTTGAAAAATATTTACCCGCGATAATTCATAACAGTTTATAAACTCAACAGAATAAAAATTAGGGGTAAGCTCTCTTATTTTAATGGAAGGCCTCAACCGTGCAAGCATGGTTTCGTTTTCGAACGGACAGTGGACTCCAGAGGAATTAGGCACCTCTAAGATGTTAGAATGGGGTTTATCAAAGACTCCATGGATTATTCGCGGGTATTTTTTTTTCTCCTGCTCCATCATAAAACAATGGAGGTACTATGGACATACTTTTTATCCTGATCGCGGCATTTGCAGGTATTGCAGCCGGAGGAATCACCACTGCCACACTGTTAAGGCAATCCATACTAAAGAAGAGTAAACAGATCCTCAAGGAAGCCCATTCGGAAGCCGAGGTTCTGAAGAAAGACAAGATTTTGCAAGCCAGGGAAAAGTTCCTGCAGCTTAAGACAGAGCATGACAAAAATGTGAACGAGAGGAACATGGTCCTTCAGCAGAAGGAAAATGTGCTCAAGCAGAAAGAGAACTCTGTCAACCAGCGGATAGAAGAGCTTGCCAAAAAGCAAAAAGAGGTTACGGTAATCCGTGAGAACCTCAACAACCAGCTGGAAGTGCTGGAGAAGAGGCAGGCAGATATTGAAAAGGCGCACAAGCAGCAGGTAATTCAACTGGAGACCATATCCGGGTTATCAGCCCAGGAAGCGAAGGACCAGCTTATCGATGCCTTGAAAGGGGAGGCAAAATCAGAAGCGGCACTGCAGATCAAAGACATCATTGACGAGGCAAGGCTTACAGCGAACCGTGAGGCCAAGAAGATCGTGATAGAAACGATCCAGCGCACGGCAACGGAGCATGCCATAGAAAACTCGGTTTCGGTATTCAATATTGAGAATGATGAGATCAAAGGGCGCGTGATTGGCCGTGAGGGAAGAAACATCCGGGCATTGGAAGCCGCAACCGGGATTGAGATCATTGTGGATGACACTCCTGAAGCGATCATCCTTTCAGGGTTTGACCCGGTAAGGCGTGAAATTGCACGATTATCGCTGCACAAGCTGGTTTCTGATGGCAGGATTCATCCGGCACGTATCGAAGAGGTAGTGGCAAAGACCAAGAAACAGGTTGAGATGGAGATCATCGAAGCCGGCAAGCGCGCTACCATTGACCTGGGTATCCACAATATGCACCATGAGCTGATCAGAATGGTGGGGAGGATGAAATACCGTTCCTCCTACGGTCAGAACCTGCTTCACCACTCCAAGGAGGTAGCAAGGCTATGCGCGACCATGGCTTCTGAACTGGGTCTCAACCCCAAACTTGCCAAACGTGCCGGGTTGTTGCACGACATCGGGAAAGTGCCCGATAACGAGCCGGAACTTCCACACGCATTGTTAGGGATGAAGTTGGCAGAAAAATACAAGGAGCACCCCGAAGTATGCAACGCCATTGGCTCACACCATGAAGAGGTAGAGATGAATACACTCCTGGCACCCATCGTGCAGGTTTGCGATGCGATCTCAGGGGCACGTCCGGGCGCAAGGCGCGAAGTTGTTGAAGCTTATATCAACAGGCTGAAACAGCTTGAAGAGATAGCCATGCAACATCCCGGTGTGGTGAAAACCTATGCCATTCAGGCGGGGCGGGAACTCAGGGTAATTGTTGGTGCAGAAAAGGTATCGGATGAGGAGGCAGCAAGCATTTCCATGGACCTTTCGAAGAAGATCCAGGAGGAGATGACCTATCCCGGCCAGATCAAGATCACGGTGATCAGGGAGACGAGGGCTGTTGCCTACGCCAAATAAAAACCTGCATCAGTAAAAAATGGGGAACTCGTCCTCAAGGAGCACATTCCGGAGTACTGCGTTGAGGTCGTTACGCCATTTGAGTGAAGGTTTCCCAAGCATCAGCTCAAGCGAGGGGAGATTATCCTTCATCACCAAAGCATCTTTCATTTCATTTTCACTGACCGTTATCAGATAATCATTCAGATCTGTGATGGGTTCAAAGGCGTACGGGAGCTCTTCATAGCGGAGGTTTGTAAGTGGAAACTCCCCCTTTGAAGCGATAAAGATAAGGTTCCTGTCGGGTGCATCATCTTTGCGTGTACCGATAATCTGCACCCGGAACCCGGCATCCTCCAGTGTAGCCAGCACTGACCTGGCAGGGCGGCCCATATCGCCACGGATATGACCAAAAAACTCGATGATCAGCAACCCATCTTTTTCAAGCTTTGAATGAACAGTTGCAAAGCATTCCCTGGTGAGCAAATGCCACGGGGCATTTTCTCCGAGAAATGCATCCATAACGACCAGTGAATACTGCTTTGGGGTTTGGTTAAGAAAATGGCGCCCATCGTCAATAATCACGTCTATTTCGGGATCAAGTCCGAAATACCGGCGGGCAATGCCTTTCAGCCTGCCATCAATCTCAACGGCTTCCACATGCATACCCGTCTTTTGCATCTCCCGGGCCAACATCCCCCCACCCAGGCCAACCAGCAGGCTGTTTTTGCCGGGAAGCTCAAATTCCGAAAGGATTGGTTTTATAAAGTAGATATAATCAAGAAGGTTCTGCTGATCGGTACGGTTATAAAGCGTTTGCCATGTATTGTTGACGATGAGCCCGCGTGGCTCCATGGGTTTGCCATTCAGGACAAGGCCGTGAATATCCACCACTTTCACCTGGCCGAGGATCCCTTCAGAAGCATACAGGATTTTAAATCTTTGGGATTCATCTTTCCCTTTGCCTACCTGAAAACCAAAAATCAGGAAAGCTGAGATGGCGACCAGGATGACCGGGAGTGGCCTGGCCGGACGACGGATCAGGAGAAGAGGCATCAGTAGGATAAGTATGCCGTAAACCATTGCGGGCCCCCTGATGCCAAACTGTGGCATGATATAAAAACCGAGCAGCAGTGTATTGAGGACACCACCCAATGTTGAGATTGCATAGACCCTGCCTGCTGTCGAACCCGCCTGATCCACATGGTGCACCAATGTGTGAATGATCACCGGGCTTACCATTCCGAAGAAAAGCACAGGTGGAAAGACGAAGAGCATCAAGGATATAATCAGACCGGGGATCAGGTTGACGTTCACCAGGGCTTTCATCACGAAAGTGCTGAATGCAGGCATAAGCAGAAGCAGAAATCCTGAAGCCAGCAGAATGTAGATCAGAATTTTAACAGGATTGAATCTGGTGGTCAGGAATCCTCCGGTATAATAACCTGTCGCAAGTGCCAACAATGTGATTGCCAGCACTGCTGCCCAGGCATAGATAGTGGTACCAAAGAACGGAGCGAGCATTTTTGCACTTAGCAATTCAGCTGCCATCACGGCGGCGCCTTCCACAAAAGCGATGATGAGCAGCGTTAATGGTTTAATCTTGAGCGTTTTCCTGGACATAGCGATGATTATTCTTTTTTGGGTTCCATGAAACAAAAATGCTCTAAATTTGTCAATTAGACAAACTAATGATACGATGAGCTATAACCTGCTGAAATATTTATGGGTTTTCTTTTTAAGTTTTGTTGGGATTCAGTTGGGTGCCCAGGAGTATTTCGGGGCCGAGGCTGACCGGATTGTTCAGGGTTCTGCCAAAGTATGGGTGAAAGATGGGGCTCAGATTCCCTCCTATGTGGAGTTCAGGCCCGGAAGTGAGATCCCGGAACACGATTTCGCCTATTGGATGCTTAGACAGTTTGGTTTTTCAGAAGATTTCGGGATTGCCATGATCAATGATGAGGTTGATTTCAGGGGAGATATCCATCGAAGGGTCAGCTTAACCTATCAAAGCACACCACTTTTTGACGGCATGTTGGTACTCCACATAAGAAACGGATTGATATACGCCATGAACGGAGACATTCCGGCGCAACTGAACCTCGAAAATTCGATGGTACTGACAGAGAGTGCTGCCTTGCAGCTGGCACTGCAGCATGTGGGTGCTGAACGCTACAAGTGGCAAATGCCAGCAGAGGAAACTTTACTTAAGCAGCAGACAGACAATCCGAATGCGACTTATTACCCCGCAGGGCAATTGAAATTATATAGTTTAAACCAGCGTTCCAGCTACCGTTACTCCTGGGTTTTCAATATTTATGCGGATCAGCCCCTTTACCGGGCAGATGTTTTTGTAGATGCAGCCACCGGGGAGATTCTTTTCGAGCATAACAGAATTCATGAAACTGACGTAACGGGAACAGCAGTGACCAAATACAGCGGAACCAGGACATTCACCACCGATTCAACAGGGACAACTTATCGTTTGCGCCAGGTTGGAAGGGGCAACGGTATCGAAACCTATAATATGCAGAAGGGTACCAATTACGGAAATGCTGTGGATTTCACAGACAGCGACAACTATTGGAACAACTTTAACGTGAATCTGGATGAAGTTGCAGCCGATGCCCATTGGGGATCTGAGTCTACCTACGATTACTTCTACAACAAATATAACCGCAACAGTATCAACAATAATGGCTTCAAGCTTCTGAGCTATGTCCATTATGATAACAATTACGCCAATGCCTTCTGGGACGGACAAAGGATGACATATGGTGACGGCAACGGATCCTCAATGGGGCCATTGACTGCATTGGATATCACAGCCCATGAGATCACCCACGGACTCACTTCATTCACAGCAGACCTTGTATACCAGAATGAATCGGGTGCATTGAATGAAGCATTCAGTGATATTTTCGGGGTTGCCGTTGAATGGTTTGCAAAGCCAACCATGGCAAACTGGCTGATGGGGGAGAATATAGGCACCACGATCCGTTCCATTTCAAACCCCAAATCCAAAGGTCTCCCGAATACTTATCAGGGAACATACTGGTACACAGGAACAGGGGACAACGGTGGCGTACACACCAACTGCGGCCCCTATGCCTACTGGTTCTATATTTTATCCGTCGGCGGTGCTGGCACCAACGACCACGGACAGCCGTGGTCAGTGACCGGGATCAGCATTGACAGTGCTGCCGCCATCGCTTACCGGACACTTACTGTTTACCTGACCAACAGCAGCCAGTATATTGATGCCCGGTATTATTCGATCCTTTCAGCCATCGACCTTTTTGGTCCCTGCTCCCAGCAGGTGGCCTCCACTACAAATGCCCTCCATGCCATAGGTGTCGGATCGTCCTACGTACCCGGAGTCATCAGTGACTTCTCAGTACCGGTCACCGAGTTCTGTGCTGCACCGGCCACGGTGAATTTTATCAACAACAGCAATAACGGGCTTACCTACCACTGGAACTTTGGCGATGGCAATACCAGCACTGCGGTTAACCCATCCCATACCTACAACAGCCTGGGCTCTTTCACAGTTACCCTTTCAGTATCAGGCGGTACATGCGGTGCTGACACTACTGTTAAAGTAAACTACATCAGCATTGACCCGCAAAACCCCTGTGTTCACAACATGCCACAAAACGGTACGATAACCAACACCAATTGCCAGGGATTTTTGTACGATAGTGGTGGAAATCAGAATTATCACAACAACACCAACGGCACATTCATTATTGCACCGGTGGGAGCGATGTCTGTTACCCTCAATTTCCAGAGTTTCAGTTTTGAAACGGGTTACGATTTTCTATACATCTATGATGGTACCGGTTCAACAGCACCGCTGATCGGCAAATTTGACGGCAGCAACCTCCCCAATGGTGGGACCATCACCTCCTCCGGAGGAAGTATCACCTTAAGGCAGGAAACAGATCTGTACCTCACTGAATCAGGTTTTCTGCTCGGATGGGTGTGTAATTACCCAACCGCCGCACCTGTAGCCAATTTTATTGTTTCAGACACCTTAACCTGTGACGGGCAGATCACCTTCATGGATGTCTCCACCAACGGGCCAAGTTCGTGGTTATGGGAATTCGGTGATGGCAATACCGGGAACGCCAAAATTGTCAACCACACTTATCAGCAAAGTGGAAAATACAATGTCAGGCTCGTTACCGCCAATAGTTTCGGCGCAGATACAATCATCAAAAACGGTTTTGTCAGGGTGGATATCCCCTACCCTGCCATTGCTTCCAAAGCGGTTTGTGATTCAGGTTCAGTGGTGCTGCAGAACCCCGATACCGCTAACGGGACCATATGGTTTGATTCACCTGTGGCTGGCATCCCCATGCATATCGGGCACAGTTACACAACCCCGGTGCTGACACAATCCACGACCTACTGGGTTGAAGAATCGATAAACAAACCCTCATATTCAGGAGGTAAACCGAGCAATTCAGGCACAGGCAGCTATTTCACTGCCTCCGTGAAGCACTACCTGGTGTTTGATGCCTACAAACCGGTAATCCTGGAAACGGTGAATGTGTATGCCGGTTCCGCAGGCAACAGGACAATCGAGCTGCAAAACAGCAGTGGTGCGGTTTTGCAGAGCAAAACTGTCTCCCTGGTTTCAGGCATGAACACCGTGCAACTTGATTTTGACATTCCTGTTGCCACAGGCCTGAGACTTGTGGGGCCCAATGCTCCCAATCTTTTCAGAAACGATGGTGGTATCAATTATCCCTATAACATCTCAAACCTGCTTTCCATCACACACAGCTCTGCTTCCACCAACCCAACCGGGTATTACTATTTCTTCTACCAATGGAAAGTGTCTGAATATCCATGCGTAAGTCCAAGAATCCCCGTTGAGGTGCTGGTTTCACAGGTTCCCCCTTCAGCTGATTTCTCCTTTTCAAAGGTTGATCCGGTTGTCAGTTTTACTGACCTGACTGCGAATGCAGGGATAAATACATGGAGTTTTGGTGACGGCAACACTTCGATGATGAAAAACCCGGTGCATACCTACGGCGCCATTGGCACCTACCAGGTAGAACTGCTGGTTGACAACGGCTGTGGTACAGACGGAATCACCAAACAGGTCGACATTCAATCGATGTCCGTTCAGGAGATTCAAACTGCGGAGCATTTGAAGGTTTACCCAAATCCGGCAAACGGATGGTTCACCATAGAACTTCCTGTTTCACTCCATGGCAAACAGCCTGAACTATTGGTTACCGACATGTTGGGTAAAGCCATCCGTTCAGACGCTGTTGTTTCAAACCATAACCAAATCAATCTTGATGCTACACACCTGCCCCCCGGAATATACCTGGTAGTGCTCAGACATGAAGGAGC
>JAWOGX010000069.1:0-4481 GCA_046496455.1 Bacteroidales bacterium
CTCGACGATTCAGGTTATTATATGATTGACCGGGACATGATGCGGGATGCAATTCAGGAGCTGGCAGCTGAAATCCTGATCATGCAGGGCAATGGTGATTACGAAACAGCCTCCACCCTGGTGAAAACCGAAGGGGTGGTGCCCAAGGACCTCCAGAATGCGCTCAACAAGATCAATGCTAATAATATTCCGGTGGATATTGTCTTCACCCAGGGTCCTGAAACACTCGGCCTGAAGAAGAAATAATCATCATAATCATTCAGTTGTTGTACCACCTTAATCAATGTTACCGCCAATGATGACTGGTAAAGTGATGCGTTTATATGCGCTGGTTCTTGTATTGTTGATGCCGGGAAGGATCCTCCCTCAGCAGATCCTGAATGATCATGTGATCCAGACGATGAAGCAGGATATTGCACTCCTGGCCTCCGATTCCCTCGAGGGGCGTGAAGCCGGTTCAATGGGTGAGCTCCATGCTGCTGTGTATATTGCGGAAAGAATGGAGATGCTTGGCCTTAAACCCTGGTTCAATGGGTGTTATTATCAGGATTTTGACTTCCCCGATGGCGTTGAATATCTTCCTGATTACAATTTTATTAAAAAAGTGTCGTCTATCGGTGAAAACACCTTTTTGAGTGAGCCCAGGGAAACCGATGCCTTCACACCATTGCCCTGGGGAAAGGATGGGCACGTGTTGGCGGAAGTGGTGAACGCCGGGTATTGCTTGGAAGGATTTATGACGGATAATACCGGAAATCAGCGGAAAAAGAACCGAAGGAACAACGAAAACGCCACACAGGAAGCAGACTGGCAGGGGAAGATTTTTCTGGCCAGGGTTGATCTCCCCCCTGGTGTTGATGGCTCGAATAAAGCGGTCATCCGGATCATGATGGAGAAGGTGAATTATGCTGAATCCCTGGGTGCCGCCGCAGTCATGTTTTATGATCCTGCGGGATATGTTTCCCGCGTACCGGGGAATTATTACTTCTACGAAGATGCAGGTATTCCGGTCGTTTTTATCCATGACCCTGAAGTGGCAAAATGGCTGGTTTCTCCGTTGGTTGAAGTGTATGTAGAATCACAAAAGAAAAGGGGTATCGGAAAGAATGTGGTTGCCTGGATCGATAACGGGGCAGATCAGACCATTGTGATCGGAGCCCATTTCGACCATCTGGGTTGGGGGATGGGGAACTCGCGTCACGAAGGGAATCCCGCCATCCATCCCGGAGCAGATGACAATGCCAGCGGTGTGGCAGGGATGCTCGCGCTTGCCGAATACCTGGTCCGAAGCGACCTGAAGAACCGCAACTACCTTTTTGCCGCTTTTTCGGCAGAGGAGAAAGGGCTGATCGGTTCCAGGGTCTTTGTTGAGGATACCAGCATCAGCCGGGACAATATAATTGCCATGCTCAACTACGATATGATAGGGCGTGTTGATCCCGTGAATCCGGAGATCAGGCTGTTGGCCAGCGGCAGTTCATCCCGCTGGGAAGAGCTGCTGGCACTGGTCAGTGAAGATGTTACGGCCGTCCCCTCTGAAGGAGGGCTCAGTGGTTCAGACCACCACTACTTTTACCAGGAGGAAATCCCGGTGTTGTTCTTCTTCAATGGCCTTCATGAAGATTACCACAAGCCTTCGGATGTGATCGAAAAGATCAACTTTTTAGGATTGCGTGATGTGGTGGAATACACCATCCATCTTCTCAGTGTTCTTGACACCATACAGAATCTGCCATTCCAGAGGGTACCTGAACAGAGTCAGGGTTCCAGGCGTGGCGGTCAGTTTTCGCTGGGGATCATCCCTGCACACGGTGCAGATGTGATCGGGGTGAAAGTGGAGGAGGTGCTGCACGAAAGACCTGCAGAGGTCGCCGGGATGTTGCGCGGTGATATCGTCGTGAACATTGCCGGTACAGAGGTAAAAAATATGGCTGATTATATGAGTGCCCTGGGCAGGATAGAGGCAGGGCAGCAGATTGAAGTAACGGTTATCAGGGATAACCTCCCGGTGAAGTTAACCTTGCAGTTTTAAGCACAGGATGAAACACGGAAAGACAGATGCAGCAGTATTGGGTGGCGGGAGCTGGGGCACGGCACTGGTCAAGGTGTTGCAGCATAACGGAGTTGCGGTGGGGTGGTGGGTGCGCCGGGAAGCCCAGAAACAGCACATCCTCGCTGAGCATCACAACCCCGATTATCTCAGTTATACAGAAATAGACACATCCAACCTGCACATCAGTACAGATATTGCAGAGGTGGTGCGCAACGCCCGGGTCATCATCCTGGCCATACCCTCAGCATTCCTCCATGAGGCAACAGAATCCCTGACTTCTGACATTTTCAGGGATAAAACGGTGATTTCTGCGGTCAAAGGGATCGAACCGGTCACCCTTCTGCCGGTATACCAATGGCTCCAAACCCGTTTTGATGTGCCTGAGCAACGCCTCGGGGTGATCGGTGGCCCCTGCCATTCAGAAGAAGTTGCGATGCAGCGCCTCTCATACCTCACCCTTGGCGTCTACGATGAAAACACAGGCAGGGAAGTGGCCGACCTTATCAGGACACCCTGGCTGCCGGTGAGGATCTCAGAGGATGTGCCGGGCATCAGTATGGCTTCGGTGCTGAAAAATGTTTACGGCATCCTCTGTGGCATTGCCAATGGACTCCGTTACGGCGACAATTTCCAGTCGGTGCTGGTTACCAATGCCATCATGGAGATGGAACAGGTACTCCTGGAAATATCCGGAAACAATCGCCGGATCAACCAGTCGGTGTATGCCGGCGACCTGATGGTCACCGCCTATTCGCGCTTCAGCAGAAACTGGATGTTTGGAAACCTTGTCGGGAAAGGCTATTCCGTTAAATCTGCACTACTGGAGCTGAAAATGGTGGCCGAAGGGTATTATGCCGCCGCTTCGCTGGCGCATCTCCCCGGAATCACCCTTAGCAGGTATCCCCTCCTGAATGCCGTGTGGAGCATCCTCTACCAGAATATACCTGCTGCCGGTGCCATGGCTGGTGTGGCATCCAATCTGGAATGATCAACAACGACGTGTTAACAATTTCAACCCGATCCTGCCGTTTGTTCCGGAACCGTTCAATACCTTAGCCCCGGTACCCTGTAAAACGGATTGCTATGAAATTTCCATCCCTGACCGATGTTCCTTGCAAGTCCAAAACCCTGCTGCCTGTCCTCGCAGCCTTGATATGCCTTGCAGCTGGAGCCTTTGTTGCCCAGGTCAACCTGGTGACAAATCCCGGATTTGAACAGTTCAAGATATGCCCTGACCAACCCAACAACAAGCTGGTCACAGGGTTTCAGCTGATACCCAGATGGTACACGGTCAGTGATGCTTCACCCGACTACTTCAATGCATGCAGCAAGGGTGAACGGGTGAGCGTGCCGAAAAACTTTGCAGGAACCATGAAGCCGCGCAGCGGCAAAGGTTACCTGGGCCTGATCCTGAAGTCTGATTCGGTGTATTACCGCGGCTCACCCCATTATACCGAGCATATCCAGAACCGTTTGGCTTCATCGCTGAAGAAAGACAAATATTACTGCTTTGAAATCTGGATGTGCCTCGGAAAAAACTCAACGATCGCGGCGAAGGACTTTGGTGTCTATTTTTCGAAAGAGAAGATCAACTTCCCGAACCCACCAGACACCCTGCCCAGGGCACACATACAGTTCGATGGGGATGAATTCCTCACCACCACCGGCCGCTGGGTGCCGTTGCGCGGCGTCTACAAGGCCAAAGGAGGTGAAAAGTACCTTACCATCGGCAATTTCGTCCCATGGGTATCCGGGAGGCATCTCCGGCTCCGTACAACTTTTGCACAGGCCGACCTCCGCGAATTTGCCTACTATATTTTTGATGATGTGTCGCTGGTGGAGATCAAAGATCCTTCGAAGTGCGATTGCAACATGACGACCCTTGAGGAGTTGCCGGAGACAAAAGTGGTGAAGGAGGATCCGGTCCCCGATGAGCCTGTCAATGAGTTTGAGCAGGTGAATGTGGGTGAGAGCTTCATATTGCAGAACATCTTTTTTGCTTTTGATAAGTCAGACCTTTTACCAGCCTCCTATCCTGAGCTTGACAAGCTGGTAGCGCTGATGAAGAAATACCCGGCCATGACCATCGAGATTGGGGGCCATACGGATGGGATGGGGAGTGTGGAATACAATCTGAAGCTTTCGGCGGACCGCGCGAACTCGGTGGTCAAGTACCTCATCAGCCAGGGCATCGAGCCAAAACGCCTCACCTGGAAAGGCTATGGCAAGTCGCAACCCATCGCCGACAACACCACCGAAGAGGGCAGACAGACCAACCGCAGGGTGGAGTTCAAGGTGGTGACGAAATAGAATTAATAAGGAATTAGAAATGAGGAATTAGGAATTAGCCCGGTGCCTGAGGTTCTCGAAGGCACAGGAAATCGATGTGCTGATGTGCTGATGTGGAGATGTGCTGATTAAACCCCTA
>JAWOGX010000180.1:0-6710 GCA_046496455.1 Bacteroidales bacterium
GCGCCGTTGGTACCATAATTTACAAAGAACACCATCAGTGCATCGATGTCGGGAAAATAGAAGAGATTGGCGCTGTAACCCAGATCTTTGCCGGTATGTCCAATTCCGGGATAAGCCTTTTGTGTATATTTTTTAACGATACCCAGACCCGTGAAATAGTCGTCATCTTCCTGCACAAACTGATGCATCTCCTGCAGTGTGGCGGGTGAGACAATGGTTTTTTCGACGAGGAGTGCCCGGGCAAAAGTCCTGAGGTCGAAGACATTGGAGAACATTCCGCCATAGCCGTTTCCACTGGCTGTGTTGAAATTGGAGACATTGGAGATGGTTCCATTGCTGTGCAGGTCGAAATAGCCCTGCGCGGTGAAATTCGGGATTTCGTCGTGCCCCTGGTAGTAGGTACTGGTTAATCCGAGTGGCTCCATAATGTATTCTTCGAGGAGGTCAGCATGGTTGCGGCCGGTGGCTTTCTCCATACACATGGCTACCAGCGTGGTATTTGTGTTGCTGTAATAGGCAGGATAAGGAGTATTCTCATAACCAGGGACTCCGTAGACATATTTGAGGACATCCTCAAAACCCCACTGCTTGTTCGGGTTGTTCAGCACCGCAAGGTAAAAATCAGCATTGGTGATCACATCAAAGATACCGGTGGTATGGTTCAGGCACTGGCGAATGGTTTTCCCTTCTGCATTATCGATCTGATCCAGGATTTTTTTATCGATATATTTTGTGAGCGGATCATCGATATTCAGAATCCCATCCTGATGGAGGCGCATGCATAATGCGCCATTGAACATCTTGGTGATACTTGCCGCTTTGGAGAGGTGGCAGGATTCAAAAGGAATTCCTTCGGCGATATCGGCAAACCCACCGGTTCCGAACCAGACCCCGGATGGGTCCTCCACAAGCACCGAGATTCCCGGCAACCCAAGCTTAATGTATTTGTCAATCACAGCGCGGAACATGGCATTCTTCGGATGATTGCTGTTGCTGTCCTGCATATAGCAATCTGTCTGGACTGTCGGGATAATATCAGCCCGCTGACACCCGCCCCAGATGATCATCATTAAAAAAATAACAGGGAAACATGTGCTTTTCTTCATGGTTATTCACTTTTACGGGTCAGACTTTTAGACACACCGAGCATCAGTGCGTTGGTGGGTATGATGGGAATATAGGCACCGGCAAACGGAGCCTGAAGATAGGTTCTCAGGTCGAGATGCAGGGCAAGCCCTTCCGCTTTTGCCGGCATCAGAGGTGTTGAGACACCAATCCGGAAGCCTCCCAGCACCTGGGGCCTCCCCTTCAGCTTTGCGATCTTTTGGTAGTCTCCGTCCCCATCCATCTCAAACACGTCATACCAGGTAAAAGAGTGCATATATCCGGCGATGAGGCCTGCATCAAAAGAAAGTCTTTTGCTCATGACATACCTGTAGTCAATGGATCCATGCAATCTTAAACCTGTCTGGAAGAAACGGTGGTAATAAACACCCAGGTTGGCATGCGCCCACCATTGATGCCGGGAGTGCTGATTCAGCCTGAACCCCGTGAACAGATCAACCCCGGGGTGAAACTGTGCATGGGTTGTGGCGGGCAAGCCTGTTACCGGTAATGAAACCACATTATTGGAGATAAAGATTCCGAAGGGATTTTCCTGCGCCCTTGAAGATGCCGACGGAGCCAGAATCATTACCAGGAAAATAACCAACAAACACCATGGTACCTTCTGTAACTGTTTCATAATGTTCAATTTGTTAATCCGATTTTCTTAAATCAAAAATCTGCAATAATTCAATACGCCCGTCATCGCTTCCGGGATTGTTGATAAGTTTTCATGGCAGGAAGATGAAGCGAACCTACCGCTATAGTCCTATTCATTATTTTTGCAGACTGAAGGAAAATCGATGTCACAGGACTATTTAAAAGAGCTGAATGAAGCGCAGCGCCAGGCAGTGGAGTACCTTGGCGGGCCTATGATGGTGATTGCCGGTGCGGGATCAGGAAAAACCAGGGTGCTTACCTATAAGATCGCCCACCTGATTGAGAGCGGTATGGATCCTTTCAGGATACTGGCTCTTACCTTTACCAACAAGGCGGCCAGGGAGATGAAAGAGCGCGTCATCAGGCTTCTTGGCAATGGTGATGCGCGCAATATCTGGATGGGAACATTCCATGCCATCTGTGCAAGGCTGTTGCGTTCTTACGGTCATCACCTGGGTTATCCGCAGAACTTCACCATTTATGATACGGATGACTCCCGGAGTGTGATCAGATCCATCGTAAAGGAGATAAATCTTGACCCGAAGGTGTATGTTGCCTCCACCATCCTGAACAGGATTTCCAGTGCCAAAACGAATCTTGTCAGTGCTGCAGAATACAGGAATGACCCTGAACTGGTAAGTGAAGACAGAAAAAGCAACAAGCCGTTCTTTTCTGATATTTTCAGCAGTTATACCCATAGGCTGCACAAAGCATCAGCAATGGATTTTGACGATCTGCTTTTTAATGTCAATATTCTGGTCCGCGATTATCCGGATATTTTATACAGGCTGCAGCAGAAATTCTCCTACATCCTGGTGGATGAGTACCAGGATACGAACTATGCCCAGTACCTCATCGTGAAGAAGCTGGCTGCCCGCGACGAGAACATCTGTGTTGTGGGCGATGACGCACAGAGCATCTATGGGTTCCGGGGCGCCAACATTGAGAATATCCTTCATCTGAAAAAAGACTACCAGGACCTCAAGACGTTCAAACTGGAACAGAATTACCGTTCGACACAGACCATTGTAAACGCTGCGAACAGTGTGATCAGGCATAACAAGGAGCAGATTGCAAAGGTGATCTGGACGGAGAACGAGCCCGGGGAACTGATCAGGCTGATGAAAGCATCTTCTGACACAGAAGAGGGGATTCTTGTGGCCAACAGCATCTTTGAAACCAAGATGAATAACCAGCTGCCCAATTCCGATTTCGCGGTGCTTTACCGTACCAATGCACAATCCAGGCCCATGGAAGAGGCATTGCGCCGGTTGAACATCCCATACAGGATCTATGGAGGGCTCTCATTTTACCAGCGTAAGGAGGTCAAAGACCTGCTGGCCTATTTCCGTTTGGTTGTGAATCCCGGGGATGAAGAGGCGTTGATGCGCATCATCAACTATCCGGCACGCGGGATCGGGAAGACCACGATGGAGAAGATGATCGTGGTGGCAGGCGACAAAGGGGTGACCGTATGGGAGATGCTCACAAGGATCGGAGAGCTGAGTAGTGAATTCAACAGTGGCACCAGGAGCAGGATCAATGAATTTGTCACTATGATCCAGAGTTTTCAGACCCGGCTGATGCAGAAGGATGCATTCAGTTTGGGCCATGAGATTGCGCTGGCATCGGGTATGTTAAGGGTGCTTGAGGATGACAAGACCCCGGAGGGCGTTTCAAGATACCAGAACATTGAGGAGTTGCTCAATGCCCTGAAAGAGTTCACTGATACCGAAAGACCGGAAGAGGAGTTCTCCGAGGCGCTGTTCAGGACGTTGGATGAGTATATGCAGAATGTTGCCCTGCTGACTGACCAGGACACTGATGACAAAGACAGCAATGACAAGGTGATGCTGATGACGATCCATGCGGCCAAGGGGCTGGAATTCCCTTACGTGCACATAGTCGGACTAGAAGAGAATCTTTTCCCGAATTTCCAGGCTATGGGAACCCGTCAGGAACTGGAAGAGGAGCGTCGTTTGTTTTATGTTGCCCTGACCAGGGCAGAGAAGCGGGCATTCCTGTCCTATGCAAAAAGCCGTTTGCGTTGGGGCAATTTTACCTTTTGTGAACCGAGTCGTTTTCTGGCTGAAGTGGATTCAAAATACATTGAACGGACGCAAGGTGCCAGGTCAGCTGAAGAGCCACCCTCACCCAGGATACATATCCGGGGGTCGAAGCCGGATATGTCGAAAATGAAAAAAGTGACAGGCAACCATGGCGCACCAACAGCCACGGATCCATCCTCCCTGAAAACCGGGATGCGGGTGAAACATGACCGTTTCGGTTCAGGAACAGTGATCAGCCTTGAGGGGAATGCCGCAGATATGAAAGCCACCGTAGCCTTTGATGCTGTGGGGGAAAAGAAGCTCCTCCTACGGTTTGCGCGCCTGGATAGTGATGAATAGCAATCCTTTCTTCAGTATTCATTTTCATTACTTTAACACAGATTCTTGACAATCCAAAAAAATAGTTTATCTTTGCACACAGAATTACAAGACAGGTACCCACCCCCGGGAACACAACCTGCAGTTTTTTTTCGGTTATTTTTAAGGGAATATATTTTAAGCTGATTCTATTTAAACTTCATGGATTACAACACCAGTCGCAGTAAACTCGTGATTTCCGAGTATGGACGGAACGTGCAGAAGATGGTTGAACATGCCATAGCACTTGAAGACCGTGAGCAACGGACCCGTCTCGCCACATTGATCGTCAATGTAATGGCACAGTTAAACCCCTCTATCAGGGAGTTGCATGATTACAGGCAAAAACTGTGGGACCATCTACACATCATCTCTGATTTCAGGCTTGATGTGGATTGCCCCTATCCCCTTCCTGACAGGGAGAAGCTGGAAAACAGGCCGGAACGGCTTGCATACCGTTCCAACGGGATCAAATACAGGCATTATGGGAAACATATCGAGAACATCATCAAAAATGTAATTGATCTTGAAGATGGCGCAAAGAAGGATGAGTACATCCGTCTTATTGCCAATCAGTTAAAGAAATCTTACCTCAACTGGAACCGTGAATCGGTGACGGACGAAGTGATTGCCGCGCACCTGGCAGACATATCCGAAGGCAAACTGATACTGGGTGAAGATGTTGAGCTGGCACGGACCCATGATATTTTACAAAAACAGGGCGTATCAGCCAATGGGTCCCGGCAAAAGAAACACAGCAGCCGACCCGGACAGGCCGGCTACAAGGCACACGGATACCAGCAGCAGAGTTCCTATTACAGGAATAAGCGCAGCAAGAGAAGTCAATAACCCTATTCCACCAATATGAGTTCATTTCTGATCCGCGGGGGCAACAGGCTCTCAGGGGAAATCACGCCACAAGGGGCAAAGAATGAAGCCCTCCAGATCATTTCCGCTGTGCTGCTTACCGCTGAACCCGTCACCATTAGCAATATCCCGGACATTCTTGATGTCAACAAGCTGATTGAACTCCTGCAAGGTATGGGAGTGCATATTCATAAGCCTGATGCGAAAACCGTTGAGTTTTGTGCAGCGGACATTGATCTTGACTATTTACAGACGGATGAATTCCGGAAAAAGGCATCGGCCCTTCGTGGCTCAGTGATGCTGATGGGCCCTTTGGTGGCCCGGTTTGGCAAAGGATTCATCCCTCAGCCGGGGGGGGACAAGATAGGCCGCAGAAGGCTTGACACCCATTTCACCGGGTTGCAGAAACTGGGGGCCGAATTCAGGTACGATCCTGACGAGAAGACTTTTCATATCACCTCAACCGGGTTGAAAGGGTGCTACATGCTGCTGGACGAAGCGTCTGTCACCGGAACGGCAAATATTGTGATGGCTGCTGTGCTGGCCGAAGGAAAAACCACAGTGTTCAATGCTGCCTGTGAACCTTACATCGTGCAGCTTTGCAAAATGCTGACACGTATGGGTGCGGATATCTCCGGGATTGGATCAAACCTCCTCACTATTGAAGGGGTTGAAAAACTGGGCGGGACATCCCACAGGCTCCTTGCCGACATGATCGAGGTGGGTAGTTTCATCGGACTGGCCGCCATGACACAGTCGGCAATTACCATCCGGGACACTGATTATGAGAACCTTGGCCTCATTCCGGATACTTTTCGAAAACTGGGCATCCGCCTTGAAGTGCAGGGGAATGACATCCATGTGCCGGAGCAAGAGTTTTATGAGATCGAAAACTATATGGATGGGTCCATCCTGACCATTGCTGATGCCCCCTGGCCCGGTTTTACCCCTGACCTCCTGAGCATTGTTCTGGTTGTTGCCACACAGGCCAGAGGAAGCCTCCTCATCCATCAGAAGATGTTTGAGAGCAGGTTGTTTTTTGTGGATAAACTCATCGATATGGGTGCAAAGATCATTCTTTGTGATCCCCACCGTGCAACGGTAATCGGCCTTGACAGGAAAACCCCACTCAGGGGGATCAGGATGAGTTCACCTGACATCAGAGCCGGTGTATCGCTCCTGATTGCGGCCCTTTCTGCAAGCGGCACGAGCATCATTGACAACATTGACCAGATCGACCGCGGTTATCAGCAGATCGACACCCGCCTCAGAGCACTCGGAGCAGACATTACCCGGACTGAAACCTGAAATCAATTCTCAAACAACTGACATTTTGGCGCAAATGCCCGGATGGCAAACAATTTGACCCACGGAACGCCCCGTTGGATGGCATATAATTTTGAATGATATGGTAAAGAAGAAAAAAACGGCAGAAAAGGAAATAACGCAAGAGGAGCAACAAAAGATGGAGCAGGAATTCCCGCAGGGTGATGGTGACCCATTGACCGGCTCGCAGCAAACAGAATCAACCGGAAAAAAGAATCCGGATGAACCGATGATGAACGAAGAATTCAGGCTTTTGGAAGAGATTGCCAACCTTCAAGACAGCACCGGTTCGGGGTGCATCGCCATTGCTCTGTCACTGGCATTTCC
>JAWOGX010000309.1:0-2659 GCA_046496455.1 Bacteroidales bacterium
AGGTTCTGATCATCACCTACTACTGGCCACCTGCCGGCGGCCCCGGGGTTCAGCGGTGGCTGAAGTTCGTCAAGTACCTCCGGCAGTATGGCTGGGAGCCGGTGGTGCTCACTGTCAGCGGGGGGACATATCCTTCAGTGGATCCGACCCTGGAGGCAGAGATCCCGGAAGGGCTTACCGTGTATAAGACCCGTGCCAACAGCGGACCGTTCCGGTGGTACAACCTCCTGAAAGGGAACCGCAGCCGGCAGGTCTCTGTGGCATTGATCAACACCGCAAAGAAACCTTCCCTTTTCGACAGCCTCGCCATATTTGTCAGGTCGAACCTGTTCATCCCCGATGCGCGGAAAGGGTGGAATAAATCGGCCATGAAAGCAGTGCCTGAGATCCTTGAGAAACATCAGCCTGCCCTGGTGATCTCCTCCGGGCCACCACACAGTACACACCTCACCGGGTTGAAGATTGCCCGGCAAAACGCTATCCCCTGGATCGCTGATCTCCGGGACCCCTGGACGACCGTTTTTTACAATATGGTGATGCCCAGAACATCCCGGACAAAAAGGATTGATCAAAAGCTTGAAGATGCTGTGATATCTTTGGCAGATGCTGTTGTCGTGGTGAGTGAAGGGATGAAGCATGAGTTTGAAGGTCGTGCAAAGCGGATTGAGGTGATCCCGAACGGGTATGATGAGGATGATATGCACCGGGATATGATCCAGGTGGAGCAGCAGTATTTTACATTGCTGCATACCGGAAACCTGGCGCCATCGCAGCATGTGCCTGCATTGTGGGATGCCATAGCCGGCATCATCAATGATAACAATGATTTTGCTGCTGATTTCAGGTTGAAGTTCGTGGGGAATACCGATGGCAGCATCATCAGGTACCTGGAAGAGAAAGGGTTGGCAAATAATGTGATCCAGCAGGGATATGTTGAGCATCGTGAGGCAACCCGGCTGATGACCGAAGCTACCATGGTGTTGCTTGTGATCCCTCGCACACCCGGCAACGGCTCAGTAGTAACAGGAAAGGTGTTCGAGTACCTGGCATCCGGTACCCCGGTGCTGGGGGTTGGCCCTGTGGATGGGGATGCTGCAGCAATATTGACCGACACGGGCCGTTCTGCCATGGTGGATTTTGATGATGAAATCGTCATCCGGCAACGACTGACCGAAGCCTACACACACTGGCTTGAGCACGGCAGGCGCCTCCCCAGACATCATCCCGGATCGGCTACCCGATACTCCCGGGAATCCGCCACCTACACACTGACACAACTGATGGATGAGGTGGTGGGGGAGTACGATGTGAAAAAAAACGAAGCATGAAAGTTCTGCATGTAGCCCATTGGTTTCCCTCAAAAAGGAATGTCCACAGCGGTATCTTTGTGAAAGAGTATTGTAATGCCATCCATGAACCCAATCCGGAAGATGCATTGATTATTGCAGTTGAGATTATCCAGTCCCGGAGCTTACTCACTTCTTTGCGCATTATTCATGATGAAACCTCAAGAAGGATTAAGGTTATCAGAATTGAAACAGGCTGGGTTTTCCATCCTGTGTTATACATTTACCCACAGCTTCAGTGGATCAGATTCCGCAAAATATTTTTAAAGATCGCAGAAGAGTTTGGCCCCGATATTATCCATGCCCATGTGGTACATCCTTCGGGCGCCCTTGCCTATAAACTGGCCTCAGCATTGAAACTACCCCTGATCATTACGGAGCATTGGTCAAATCTCCCTTATTATGTCAGGCAATTTTTCAGTTCATATCTTGGGAAGAAAGCTTACAAGGCTGCCAGGTTTATACTTCCGGTGTCAGAATTTCTGCGCAGGATGATATTGAGTGTAATGCCTGAACTGGATCCGGATAAAATCAGAATAGTACCAGATGTGGTCGATGAACATGTTTTTCATTATGCCGAAAAAGTAAAAGGTGATAAAGTTCGATTTGTTGCGGTTTCTTCCTGGCAGCGGTACAAACACGTTACCAAGCGCCCTGATATTGTCATAAAAAGCCTTGGTAAATTTGCCGAAGCTTCGGGACACGATATCCACCTCACCATAATAGGAGATGGTAATATGCTGGATGAGATGAAGGTGATGGCGGATGAGTTTGACGGCAAAGGTCTGACTGTTGATTTTGCAGGCAGGAAAACCAAGCCTGAGATTGCCGGTTATCTTCATCATTCTGACTTTTTTATCCATGCATCAAATGTAGAAACATTCAGCCTCGTAACTGCCGAAGCTTTAATGACCGGTACACCTGTTATTGTGTCCGATCGGGGGGCACTCCCTTACCTTGTGAATGATGAAAATGGGATTGTCTGTGAAAATGAACCCGAAGCATGGGTTGCCGGACTTGAAAAACTACTTACCGGAACCTATGACCATAAATCGATTGCTGAAAAAATGCAGTCGTCTTGTTCTTATGAAGGTGTGAGAAAGAGAATAGTGGTTTTGTATACAGAGGCAATACGTTAAATTACCTGATTAGCATTACGGTGCCCGTTTTGTTCATCAGCTTACCATTGATTGATCCCGTAATCAACCGCCACACATAAACCCCTTCGCTCATTCTTTTCCCCTGATATGTGCCGTCCCAGCCTTCATATGGATCGGTGGTTGCGAATATGATTTGCCCGAATCTGTTGAAAA
>JAWOGX010000247.1:0-4227 GCA_046496455.1 Bacteroidales bacterium
TCGGTTTTGCTGATAATACAAGTCTGAAGCAGATCATTTATCTGAGTGGACTGAGCAATTCAGAGCAGTTGAGTGCGCATCTTGAGTCCCGTAAAAAGGTTGAGGATATTCTGAAATCGGGAAAAGTTCCTGTAACCATCCTACGTGCGGGAATTATTGTTGGTTCAGGAAGTGCTTAAGAGTCGAGAGTCGGGAGTCATAAACACCAAACTTTTCAGGCGAAATCCTTCAGTTTGGCCATAAGTTTCTTCCTGGTAAAGAAAATCCGGCTTTTGACGGTTCCGATGGAAATGTCGAGCTTTTTTGCGATCTCTTTGTATTTGTACCCTTTCATGTGCATGGTGAAAGGGATTTTGTATTCATCCTCCAGCGCTGCAATCGCCTTTTCAATATCCTTGGTGTTCAACACGGATGTTGGGTCAGCCAGGCCGCTGTCCTTTGGGATGTTAAGATAGTAAAGATCCTTGGTGCCGTCGATGATGGTGTTGGCTTTAACATTCCTGCGGTAATTATTGATGAAGGTGTTCTTCATGATGGTGAACATCCATGCCTTCAGATTATCCTCCTTCACAAACTTCTCGCGATAGGTTAAAGCTTTCAGGTATGTGTCCTGCAACAAATCATTGGCGTCCTCCTGGTTCATGGTGAGGCTGTAAGCAAAATACTCAAGGTTCTTTTTTAAGCTGGTAACCTGATAATTAAACTCTAATGCTGTCATGATTTGATTGTGTTTGTTTTGTTGAACAAATATACAACATTAGTAAACACAAATCCAAATTTTGTTTAACATTTTTGCGAACAAACCAGCACTATTCTAAATAAAAAAAATCATAAAAAACAGAAAATCAATATAAAAAGTGTTAAAAAATATTTTTTTATAAATTACATCATCCCCTGAGAGTGTTTAATCTGGATGGATGAAACGACCTTAAACATTATACACATGATAAGTAAATAAATATATGAATATCCAAGGAGGCGATACCCACCAGAAGGTTTCCCGGTGTCAGCGCGATTTTCGAAGCATCTGTGTTCTGAAAACACAAGCCACGGATTCAAGTACCCGGGTAAATGGTGTTTTGTAAAGCATTGGGGAAAACTACCGGAGTAGTTCCTGAAGTTGCTGCTTGAAGGAAACGGGATCCTGAATCCTGACAATCTGGGGATAACTCAGCACTTTCTGGTTGACAAGCTGGATGCCCGACACAAAGATTTTCTTATCGGGGAAGCGATCACACAAACTTGTCAGGTAATCATTGATATCGACCTGTGCCACCGGAGAGGTGAAATTGGTCAGGAGGAAATCCGGGTCATGGATTGAAGCAGCTTTAAGCACATCATCAAGGGGAGTGGATTGACCGAGGTAGATCATCTTATGCCCCACCTTTTTAATAAGGTATGAGTAAAAGAGGAGCCCAAGCTCATGGTACTCTTCTTCGGGGAGGTATATGATAAACTGCTTGGCTTTGGGCAGGTGCTTGATTTCGAGGTTTTCAATGGCAGCGATGATTTTCTGCCTGATCAGGTTTGATACGAAGTGTTCCTGGCCAGGGTGGATTGTACCGGTTTGCCAGAGGATGCCGATCTTTGTGAAGAAAGGGTAAACAATCTTCATCAGGGTCTCCTCAAAACCGATTTCCAGCACAGCATTGCTGAGTGTCTTCTCGAATTTGGCCTCGTTCATGTCGATCATGGCGATAATGAGGCTTTCGATCTGGGCATCGTAAAGATTGTGGTCTGTGACCAGGTGCATCACCTTGTCGCGCAGTTCGTCTGCCGAAAGGCCTGCAAGGGAGGAGATCTTGTATCCCCTTTTGTTCAGGATGGAAATGTTCAGCAGCCTTTTCAGGTCGCAGTTGGAGTAGCACCGGATATTGGAATCAGTGCGTTGCGGTTGCACGATTCCATACCGCTTTTCCCATATCCTTATGGTATGGGCCTTGACCCCGGTAAGTTTTTCCAGGTCTTTGATCGAATAGGTACTCATTACACCTTGCATTGTCAGCGTTTAGAGGAGTAACACCTCAAAATTAATATTGTTTTAAAATTGGGGTTCGAAAGTAAACAAAAAGATAAACAATACAAGAGTGTTAAAGGGAAGAGTAGTGTCTCCAGTCATCGAGGATTGAAGCAAAATCCCCGGGCAATACGGATGAGAAGTGAACCTTTTGCCGGGTATGCGGGTGCTCAAACCCCAGGGTGAGTGCGTGAAGGGCGTGGCGTGGCAGCTTATCGAAGCACTGGTGTATGAATTGTTTGTACCGTGAAAAGGTTGTCCCTTTAAGGATATGGTTACCCCCATAGGTTTCATCGTTGAACAGCGGGTTGCCGGTATATCTGAAATGTGCCCTGATCTGGTGTGTCCTTCCGGTTTCCAGGCGGCACTCCAGCAGGGTAACGTAACCAAATTTTTCAATCACCCTGTAGTGGGTAGTGGCATGTTTACCGTGGTCACCATCAGGGTAAACATCCATCACTTTTCTGTCGCGCTGGCTCCTGCCCACATGGCCTGTGATGGTGCCCTCATCGTGCGGAGGGGCACCCCAGACGAGGGCGTGGTAAATCCGGTCGATGGAATGATCAGCGAACTGCCGTGCCAGGCGGCTCTGGGTGAGTTCGTCTTTGGCTATCAGGAGTAAGCCGCTCGTGTTTTTGTCTATCCTGTGTACCAGGTAGGGGACGGAATCTTCCGCAGTGGCGCCTGTGGTGTGCATGATATGCCACGTGGCAGCATTCAGCAGGGTGCCGTGATAATTGCCGTAACCGGGATGCACTACCAGTCCGGCAGGTTTATTCACCACCATCAGGTATTCATCTTCAAACACAATATTCAGGGGAATGTCTTCGGGAATGATCTCAATTTCCCTGGGTGGAGAGGGGAGGACAATGGTAATGACATCAGCGGGTTTGACCCGGTAATTGGGTTTGACAGCGTCATTGTTAACCAGGATGTTTCCTGCATGGGCCGCCTGCTGGATTTTGGTGCGGGTAGCATTTTCGATCCTCGTCATGAGGAACTTGTCGATACGGAGCAGGCCTTGCCCCTTATCCACTTCAATACGGTAGTGCTCAAAAAGTTCCTGGTCTTCGGAATTTTCCTGTTCCTCTTCGGGAAGTGCGCCGTCTGTAAGCAGGTCATCCATTATTCAGGGCTTACCGCCTTATGATTATTTTATCGGAGTGAAGTTGTTGACCGGAGCGGTGATCGAGGATTCTGACCAGGTATAGGCCGTTGGTCAGGGCTGAGACATCAGTGGTTCCGGAGGTTGTTTGCTGAAGCACGCACTGTCCTGTGGCATTGAACACCAGGACCCGGTATTGTCGGTCAACATGCTGATCTGCATCGGTGTTTTCTTCAATATTGATCCTTGATGATGCAGGATTAGGGAACAGCCTGAAGGTACGTTGTGCGGTTTTTTCAGGGACACTGATCCATGCGGCAGCAGATGCACCCAGTACAGGCCTGATCATCAGGGCGCCCCTGAACTGTGAGGTATTCCAGCCGCTGCCGATATTGAACCTGACATAATCACGGGAATCCTGGTTGCGGTCATAACCAAGGTTGAGCATGGTCCCCGATTTCTGTTGCCAGCCCACGTAAAACGATCCGGAAACGGGGATTGGCCTGGTAAGTTCATAAGTGTGATACTGGTTTACCCCATTCACAAATACCGGTTCGAGATCCTCTTCAGTGTAGAGGGTGTCGCCGGGTTCACCCGCCACGCTCTGCCAGACGGTGAGGATGAAATCGTCCTGATTTGCGAGGTCTTTGGTCTGGTTAAAGAACATCTGGACAGCCCTGAGGGTATCGGGAACATTCAGGTCGAACCTGAGCGCCAGACTGAGTCGGGCGTTGGGGTTTGAGGAGCTGAGTCCATATCCTGCTTCCGGCGTTCCGTCATCGTATGCATAATAATTGTAGAACTTCTGGTAGAACCTCACGGTGTCGTTGGAACGGATCGCTTCGTTGACGCTGAAAGGGGAGATGCTTGCGACGATCTCAAAGTCGGCATAGGGTGCAGAAGGGGCAGTGAACACAAAAGTTTCAAATCCTGTGGCAGGTTTGGCAATCACAACAGTATCCACAGGCATGGGCAGGTTGCCAAAATTATAGGGTGTGGGACTGTAGGAGGTGCCCCCGGTGAGGGAGTTCACGTGGAAAATCTGGTTGATGGAGTTGGTCTGGTTGTAATAGTAGGATGAGTAGGGTATTGCGACATCGTGGCG
>JAWOGX010000030.1:0-3779 GCA_046496455.1 Bacteroidales bacterium
CAAACATATACTAAGAAGCACAAGCTTCAGTAAACCTGTTATCCTTGTCGGTAACTTGACAACGGGAGGCACCGGAAAAACTCCGTGCGTAGAATACATTGTCAGGCTTCTCAGGCAGGAGCAACACCTCGCTGTAATCAGCAGGGGGTACAAAAGGAAAACCAAAGGGTTCATTATAGGGAATGAAAACCACTCCTGGAAAGAGATCGGTGATGAACCCCTTCAGATCGCGACGAAGTTCCCCGATGTCACTGTAGCCGTTGATGGCAAAAGAAAACGGGGCATAAAGAAACTATTGCATAGCAGCCACCCTCCTGATTGCATTATCATGGATGATGGTTTCCAGCACAGAAAGGTAAAAGCTGGCCTTTCAATTCTTCTGACTGACTACAGCCACCCATATTCTGATGATTACCTCCTGCCCGCCGGCAATCTCCGTGAACACATCAGCAATCGCCGAAGAGCAGATATCATTGTCGTCACGAAATCACCCGCTGTCAAATCACCGATTTCCGATAAAATTCTGCTAAAAAAACTTAAACCGCTTCAACACCAGCTCGTCTTCTTCTCCTACCTGAAATTCGGCCCTTTTACTCCACTTCTTCATAATTCAGAAATAAAAAAGGCCTGCAAGACACCCAATACCATTGTCTTATTTACCGGAATCGCAAACCCCTCCTCATTGCAGCAGCACCTCCAGGACCAGTGCAGCAAACTGATCACCCTGGCATTTCCGGATCATCACCCTTTTACCGCAAAGGATATCAGCAAGGTGCTTTCCACATTCAATGATCAGTTCACAAGGAATAAAATCCTGGTTACCACTGAAAAGGATTACCACCGAATGAAAGATTACGTTTTTTTTGGTGATCTGGCGAAATATCCTGTTTTTTACATCCCGGTTTATGTTGGTTTTCATACCAATTACCGCGGACTGGAATTTGACCAAGTGATCAGGGAATATGTTAGCAGAAATAAGTAAAACAGCAAATTGGATCAGGACCAAGTACCCTCTTGATCCGGAAATCGGTATTATTCTCGGAAGTGGCCTGAGCCACCTCAGCGACAAAATCGATGTCAAATTAAGCATCCCATACAGCAATATACCCGGATTTCCGGTCTCAACGGTGGAAGGTCATGAGGGAAGCCTCGTTTTCGGAACATTCGCCGGCAAAGAGATCATTGCCATGAAAGGAAGATTTCACTTTTATGAAGGTTACTCCATGAAAGAAATTACTCTTCCGGTCAGGGTAATGAAAATGCTTGGAGTCAGGTTGCTTGTGATCTCAAATGCCGCAGGCGGGGTCAACCCGGCGTTCAATGTAGGCGATATCATGCTGATCAGCGATCACATTAACCTGATGGGTACCAATCCGCTCCTGGGTAAAAATCATGATTCACTGGGGCCCCGTTTCCCGGATATGAGTAAAGTGTATGATCCTGAACTGCTCATCTCAGCTTCAGAAGTCGCCAGTGAACTGAACATCCATCTCCAAACCGGAGTATATGCTGCTGTCAGTGGCCCTACCTATGAAACGCCCGCTGAGTACCGATACATCCGTACCATTGGTGCTGATGCTGTTGGAATGTCAACAGTACCGGAGGCTATCGTAGCCCGTCATATGGGCCTGAAAATCCTCGCCATGTCTGTTATAACCGACCTTGGGACCGAAGGGCATATACAGGAAATTTCGCACGATGAAGTCATCAGGGCTGCAACCGCAGCCGAACCTTCACTGACAGCAATCATCCAGGGTGTTCTGGCAAAAATGCTATAGAACTGTTTCGTCAGAAACTCTTGATTGACAATTAATAAGATCTGGCAAACACCACCCTGCCAGATGAAGGCTTACCGGAATAAATGCATTTCCCCTCTTCCTTTTGCTGATCAAGCGGAATCAGACGAATCGTTGCTTTTGTCTCCTCTTTGATCCTTTCCTCCGTTTCAGCTGTACCATCCCAATGAGCATAAATAAATCCACCTTTAGTGTCCAGAATTTCCCTGAATTCATCGTAATTATCAACAAAATAGGAGTTTTCTTCCCTGAATTTCAATGCTTTGTCGTAAAGATTTTGCTGGATTTCCTCCAGAAGCGCCCCAATCCCATCAATGGCCTCACCAACAGGAATGACTGACTTTTCCAAAGTGTCTCGCCGGGCAATCTCGACCGTACCGTTCTGGATGTCTTTTGGACCTAAGGCAAACCTTACAGGGACACCCCTGAACTCATGCTCAGTAAATTTAAATCCTGGCTTGTAGGTATCCCTGTTGTCGAACTTTGCCCGGATGCCTTTCCTTTTCAACTCATCCATCAGGCTGGCCGCTACTTTGTTAATCTCTTCAAGTTCTTCGTCCTTCCTGAAGATGGGGACAATCACAACCTGTATAGGGGCAAGCTTTGGTGGCAGCACCAACCCGTTGTTGTCCGAATGGGCCATAATCAATGCTCCCATCAAGCGAGTGGATACCCCCCATGATGTTGCCCAAACATATTCAAGCTGGTTTTCCCGCGATAAAAACTTCACATCAAAAGCCTTTGCAAAATTCTGTCCCAGAAAATGGGATGTGCCCGCCTGCAACGCCTTGCCATCCTGCATCAATGCCTCAATACAGTAGGTATCTTCAGCCCCTGCAAATCTTTCAGAAGCAGACTTGTACCCCTTCAGCACCGGCAATGCCATCCATTTTTCGGCGAAATTACTATACAAGTCCAGGATCAGTCGGGTCTCTTCTACAGCTTCCGCCCTGGTTGCGTGTGCAGTATGACCCTCCTGCCATAAAAATTCAGTGGTTCTCAAAAACAACCTTGTCCTCATCTCCCACCGGACCACATTTGCCCATTGATTCACCAGAATGGGCAAGTCACGATACGACTGAATCCATTTCCGATAGGTATCCCAGATAATTGTTTCTGAAGTGGGACGAACGATCAATTCCTCTTCCAGCTTTGCATCAGGATCAACTTCCAACCCCTTTCCATCCGCTGCCTGCCTCAACCTGTAATGAGTAACTACGGCACACTCTTTGGCAAACCCTTCCACATGTTCAGCCTCACGACTAAAAAAAGATTTCGGAATAAACAGGGGAAAATAGGCGTTGCTGTGCCCGGTCTCCTTAAACATCCCGTCCAGAGTAGATTTGATCGCTTCCCAGATTGCATAGCCATAAGGTTTGATCACCATACATCCCCGTACAGCAGAATTTTCGGCCAAATCAGCCTTGACAACGAGGTCGTTATACCACTGAGAATAATTTTCTTCTCTCGAAGACAATATTTTTGCCATTTTGTTTTATTGGTATAGTTATTGCATTTTTTCTTCGCCTTGCGTGGGCAAAATTAGAACAAATCAGTAATTAATATACATTTGCATATTTAAAACAAGGAGGAAATCGTCATGAAAACACTGATCCGCTTACTTATCCCCTCCGTTCTGTTGTTCTTCGCTTCCTGCTCATCAACCCATATGATGTCAGGAGGTGATGATGTTTATTATTCCCCGAAACAATCCAACGGAACAATTGCGGCAGACCAGAATGCTGCCGATCAGGGCCAGAATTACCAGGTCACTTCTCAATCAAAATCTACAACGGAGTATACCACCGTTTATACAGATGATCCTGAGGATTCAGTCACGTCAGAATATTACGTTGATGATCAGGGAAATACCTATATCACTAACAACTATTATGGTGAATATAACGATTACGACGATTATTACGACTACGCATACACCTCCAGGATCAGAAGGTTTCACAGCTCCTACTACACCGGCTTTGG
>JAWOGX010000126.1:0-3282 GCA_046496455.1 Bacteroidales bacterium
CTCGGAATACATCTGCTGGTTGACCATCCGTCCCTGTTCCGTGTTTTCATAGGTATACTTCGACTGTCCATGGCACTGAAAGCACTGTTGGTTCGCGTCGGAATTAGGGAACTGGGAAAGATCTGTTGTTTGCTCTTCTGGCGCTATAAGGCTTTTTTGTCTGGCATCTCCGTAAGTCAGCGGATCTGCGGAGAAATCAAGCGCAAAGATGATGATGGTCAGAAGAATGAGGACAATGACAAGCCATGATGGCCTGATGTATATTTCTCTCATCATACCTATTTTATTTAACTATTTACATGTGTAAAAAGAAAAAGGATGCTAAAGTAGAACGATACAATTAGCATCCTTTTTCTCATGGCTTGGTTATGCTACTTTTTCATGGTACGCATAAAGGCTACCAGCGCCCAGCGATCGCCTTCGGCGATCACTTTCTTTTCGAAATTGGGCATCTCATCCCGGCCAATGAATGACATGTAATACATATCACCATCAGTGTACTTTTGGAATGCGGCGGAAGAGAAATCACCGGGGAAAGTCTTCAGCATCGCTGCTTTCGGACCATCGCCCAACCCTTTGCTACCGTGGCAGGATTTGCAGAATTTTGCCCAAAGCTCTTTGCCAGTTGCAAGTGCGTCGGCATCACCAGCCTTCACCGTGCTTTTCATGGCTTTGTACTTGGCGGGAATATCCCAGGGTTTTGTATCCTGCGAATAGACAGCGGTTACAAAAAAGAGTGCAATCATGCAGGTGAATGAATAAATCAAGGTTTTTTTCATGGTTTTTGGAATTTTATTTGGTTAAACATTAGTTGGTTTAGAAGTTCCACAAACGGGTCATATTAAATCCAAACATGATCGCTCCATTGAAGAAATCATTTTGGTTATACATCACGATATCCTGGGGCAACAATCCCGGAGCAGCAGAGACAAAAATGTGAAACGCATGCGTACTGGTTGAGATCTCAACACCCAATCCAAAATTTGGCAGTGGTGACTTGGGTCCGTAATAGATTCCTTTTTGTCCGTATTTCAGAATAAATGGGGTATCGTAACCAAGCATCAAAGGCACTTCGCAACTTGCAATCACAGAAGTTTGCGGGCCCACTTTCAGCCTGGCAATAGCCGAAATAGAGAAGGCATCATTTTTAATCGTTGTATCTACCTTGTTAAAATGGACAAATGCAAATCCCATCTGCATGGAGAAGGAACGACAGAACCGACGGGCAAACATCAGCTCATGGAAATAGGAAAAGCGGTCAACAAAGGCATAATCCTGTCCGAAGTTGGATTTATCACCGGCGTTAAGCGCCATGTTTCCATAGTAACCGATGGTTAAGGGGAAGCCACCTTTGCGCTGGTGGAAAAAGGTATATTTCAGTGAGAGATCCTGGTAACGGTTATTCTTGGTGGTCCCAAATCCAACCATCAGGTTATCAGTGATACTGTAATTCAGTGCCATTCTGATATTTGTCGCACCCCAGATCCCGAAAAGGTCGGTAAACCCGTTTTGAATGGTTCCAAAACGGTGTTCCAGAAGAAATTCCAGACTGTTTGCAGGATAGGTTTTGACAGTTTGATCGTCCATAAAGATAGCGCTTTCAAAAGGAGCGCGCTCAAGGGGTTTTTTCTCTTCCGTCACCTCTTCCGGTTCCTGAGCAAAAATATTGCCAAAGCCGACAAAAAGCAGAAGCAGAACCAGAAGACTTTTTTTCATATGTATTGTTGTGATCATGTTCAATCGTATTTCGTGATGAAAACTCCGTTAATTATTCAGGGCACCTTGCTGAATCCAAACGAGCACTTTTCCGGCATCGCTTGCATTGGTATAGGGGGCCATCGATCCTCCGCTCACCATACACGTATAGATGGTGCTTTGATTGGGTTGATCTACATTCACATACCCACCGTTAATCAGGGCATCGTATGAACTTTCGGCTGTAAGGTTAGGCGGAGTCTTGCCAGCGCCATGGCATCCGGTACATCCTTTGTCCCAGATTGCCTGGATTTCGGTAGCATAGCTGACAGGAATGTTGGGATCCGGAACATCGTAGGTAATCTTCTCGTATTCACACGAACCCAGGGCAACCATGCCTATGATCAGTATGATCATGTTTAAAAATTTCCTTTTGTACATATGATTAAATTTAGAATAATTGTTTAGTAAGATGATAAGTTTTATCAAAAAAGGCTTCAGGGAGTAAAACCTGAAGCCTTTTTAAGACGTATATCAGGAATTAGTAACCCAATGATTCAAGGTAGGCAATTCCATCTTCAATCATGCCGTTGGCAAGTTTAAAGTTGTGACTACCCATGCTGCGGTCTTCCTCAATGAATTTGTAGTTGTAGAAGATGGCAAGCAATTTCTGGGTATGAGCCACAGAGGTATTCAGGTATCCGGGGTGTGCAACGGTATCCACAACACCGGCCAGTGCCAGTTTGTGTTCCAGGATAATCAGGCCCTCTTCAATGATGGTCTGTTTGCCTTCGTAATCAAAGTTGGTGACAGCTCCGTCATGGCAGGCAGGAATGTTACATCCGGCAGTGTTAGCCCAGAGTGTGTGTCCACCTGATGTTGCGCCTGCAGCAGTAGAACCATGGCAGTCAACACAGGTAGTTCTTCCTGTATGGTACGAATTTGCAAGAAGTCCGTCACCATTGATATCATAACCACCGGTTCCGGCGAGCATCGGGCTTTGCGTTCCGTGATGCGGTCCGTAACGATAGCTGGTCGGCTGAAGGGTGGTGGTGGTGCTGGTGGGATCGGTGATCTCCGGGGTTGCGAGCCTTGACTGGTGGCAACGGGCGCAGAGATTTCCGGTAGCATTTCCGCCTTCAGTTGTCATGTCAGTGGTTTCGCCCAGACAGTTAGTAAACGAGGCTTCGGTGCGGAGTCCCCAGTCGGTAGCTGTGTAGGTTTCGTGAATCAAGTGACAGGTACGGCAGTTGATAGGAGCCGGATTCTGGATTGCTTCAGCAGTTGTCCATGCACCGGTTTCCAGGCACTCCAGGAATCCCTGACTGTTGTGGCAGGGCGAGCAATCGACCGAATTTCTGGCTGTTGTGCTTCCGGTAGCATGCTGCGAAGCGTCATACTGGAAAATCTTGGCAACAATCATGTCGGAGAAATTGTGGCACTGGGTGCAGGTTGCATTGGCATCCTGGCCATCCTGACCATTTGCTCCGGCAGGACCCTGAGGACCCTCTTTGGTACAACTGGTAAACATCAAACTTGCCGCAGAAATCATCATGCCGGCAGCAAATAAATAAGTTAATACTCTTT
>JAWOGX010000132.1:0-13692 GCA_046496455.1 Bacteroidales bacterium
CGACAGGGCAATGGAGGGGATGACGGTCATAACCAGGTATATGACCGAAGTGAAAAGGAGGGAATTGCCGAGGGTGATTTGGAAATCAAATATCCGCAGGAGTATAAAGAACTGCAAGGAGAAGACGGCATACCTCATTGCACTGAAAAGCAGCACCACAAGCAATTCGACGGATGAATAGCCGGCAATGACGTGGAACCAAGAGGCAAAGCCTGGTTTTTTGTTCCTGAGCCAGGGTCCAAGGTATCGATCAAGAATATCAATATTGAAATAGAGGAGGAGCAGGAAAAGAAGGGAAACTACCACAAAGAATGCGATCAGCATGTCTAGGTAGGTGAAGCCGGTGGAAAGGCCTGTGAACCTGGAAGCGAACAGCAAGAGTCCGGCAGCGCCAAAAAGGACGGTAGCAATAAGTTGACTGTAACTGCCGATAATGGTCATGAAGAAGACTTTCCAGGGATGGGATCTTTCGAGGATGAATGATCTTCCGAGGAATTCACCGAGACGATTTGGGGTAAAGGTGCCAACGCTGATGCCGGTGAAGATGGCTTTCAGGGATCTGAAGAATGAGATTTTTTCCGATTTTCTGATCAGGTACCTCCATTTGAGTGCCTCAAGAGACCAGTTTATCCCCATCATGATGACTACCAGTGATAGCAGCAGGATATCATCAGATGATGAATGCCAGGACATCCAGCTTTCACGCATGGCATGAATGCCACCATATTTCCGGAGCTGGTACCAGAGGGCGGTGTACGCCACGGCAACGACGGTGACCCGGATGGCTGTGTTCTTAATTTTGCGTATCTTTGGTTGTTGAATTACCATTCCAGGTCATTTGAAAGCAGAACAAATCATTATGGGTGTTGACCCGGGCACCAATATGCTGGGGTATGGCATTATTGAGATATCGGGCAACGGTGTTGGTGTAGTCACTTTAGGTGCGTTAAAATTAGGAAATTACGGCGATCAGTACATCAAACTGCAGAAAATCTTTGAACGGATTCTGGGGTTAATCGATGAGTACCATCCCGACCACTTTGCCATCGAGGCTCCGTTTTTCGGCAAGAATGTGCAGTCGATGCTGAAGTTGGGCAGGGCCCAGGGTGTTTGTATGGCCGCAGCAGTCTACAGGCAGGTTCCGGTGTATGAGTATAGTCCAAGGCGTGTAAAACAGTCAATCACCGGCTCCGGATCTGCCTCCAAGGAGCAGGTATCCGCGATGCTGCATAACCTGGTGAGATTTGAGAAGGAGAAGTATTCACTGGATGCTACTGATGCACTGGCGGTTGCACTTTGCCATCATTTCAGCGGAGATAAGGACTATCTTGCCCCTGCCAAGAAAAAAGTCTCCCGAAAGCAAAGTGGCTGGGAGACTTTTCTGCGCGACCATCCCGATCGAATCAGGTGATGGGATGAAGGGGCAAATCCAACATAAAAGACTTACCGTACATTTTTCCTGATGGATTCAGCAATAGCCAGAAATTCTTCCTGGGAAAGGGAGAGTTTCGGTCTGCTGAACTCCATATCGGTGATGGAGTTAATCGGTATGAGATGGATGTGTGCGTGGGGCACCTCCAGTCCGATAACGGTGATGCCAACTCTCTGGCAGGGAATTGTGCGGTCAATGGCAAGCCCTATCTTTTTGGCAAACAGAAACAGATCTTTGTATAGGGTATCCTCAATGTCAAAGATATAGTCAGTTTCTGTTTTAGGGATGACCAGCGTATGCCCTTTGGCAAGTGGGTTGATATCGAGGAATGCGAGGAAGCGTTCGTCCTCTGCAATTTTATAGCAGGGGATTTCACCGGCTGCGATGCGGGAAAAAATAGTTGCCATAGTTAACGTGTGATTTCAAGGATTTCGAGTTCAATGATACCGGCCGGGGCATTCACTTTGGCTATTTCGCCGGCAGATTTCCCCAACAATCCTTTGGCGATCGGGGAGTTAACAGATACTTTATTATTTTTCAGGTCTGCTTCATTTTCCGGGACAATGGTATACACCATCTCTTTGCCGGATCGGAGGTTTTTCAGTCTGACCGTTGACAACAGCAGCACTTTTGACTCATCCATTTTTGACTCATCGAGGATTCTGGCATTGCTGATCAGTTCCTGCATTTTGGAAATCTTCAATTCCAGCATACCCTGTGCATCTTTTGCGGCATCATATTCAGCATTTTCAGAAAGGTCTCCTTTATCCCGGGCTTCCGCGATCTGATGCGAGATGAATGGCCGTTGCACATTCACCATTTCGTCGAGTTCCTGTTTAAGTTTTTGGAGCCCTTCTTTGGTATAATAGGTGATCTTACCCATCATTCTATCTCCTCATTTTTTGTTTGGTGTGGTAAATTAAACAACAGAAGACCCTTGAAACAAGGGCCCTCTGTTTAAGCAGTGCTGTTAGCAACTGCTAATATAGGCATTTATCTGCCGAAATGCAACCCGTTACAAAGTAATTTTTGCTCCGATGGTATGGGTTCCGGCAAACGGCTGGGTTGCCCTGTAGGAGTAATCCACCGAGAAAGCGCTTCCTTTTTCTTTGTTCATTGGCACGTTGATGGAAAACCCACCGGTTGGGCCGGTCAGTGCAGTGGTTCTGGCGGCATCATCAAAGATTCCTTCTTCATAGACATATCCTCCGCGAAGGTAGAGTATCCCTTTGAAGGAATATTCGAGTCCGGCAGCAATCTGATCCTTGGTAAATGAATTTGAGGTGAAGTTCGCGGCAGCAGTGAGCCTGTTGTCATCACCAAAATAGATGTCATAGGATCCACCGATTTTGATCAGAGAGGGGAGTTCGTATTCAGCAGAGCGCTGTTCAAGCGTGATCTGGTTATCATCAGTTTTATTGATGAAACCACGGATTGAGAGGCCATCGCCTGAATATTGAATCCTGGGGCCCACATTTTTCATGGAGATCCCAAACCGTACCTGTTCCAGGGCGCCGGTTACGTACTGGATACCTGCATCGAGGGCAATGCCCTGTGCGGAAATATCAGCCAGTGACTGGTTAATGATCCTCACGGTGGCACCACCGTAGATACTGCTGGAGAAGGCCTTGGCATAAGAGAGCCCGATGTTCATGTATTTGGGAGAGAAGTTACCGATCCCTCCTTCAGGCAGATTTACGGTCGTAATCTCAATATCACCAAAATTCATGGCCATGATGCTCAGTCCAAGCACACCTTTGTTTTCTCCCAGTTTCTGGGTGAAACCGAAGTTGCTGATGGTGATACCGGAACCTTTAAGCCATTGGCTCTGCACGAAAAGGAATTCACCTTTTTGGGTATGGGCAGTACCTGCCACATTGAGAAAGATCGCTTCGAGTCCTTTTATGCATGCTGAATTGGCGTCACCCCATCCGGAACTTCGTGCGAAGGGATTAATGAGGAGTTCCATGGCTCCTGCCTGTCCTGCCCTGTCATCATTACCTGCTGTACTGTTCAGTGCAGGGAACAGCATTGCCACAGCGAATATTGCAGTGATAAATATTTTTAATCTGTTATTCATGATCTTGTCATTTAATGTTTGATACTCAGTTAGCAAGCAATGGATCAGAACGCATTAAGGTCAACAGGGCGCAGGGTGCCGAACCATTTAATGGTTTTTTCACCAATACCCGGGGCATTGATATGAATGATGTAAACACCGCCGGCAATCGGGATGCCTGAATAATTCTTCAGATCCCATTCCAGATAGGTATTGCTGTCATCCTTTTTGAATTGTCTTACCAGAGTACCATTTACGGTATAGATGGAAACTGTGCACTCTTCCGGCAGATTGGTAATCTTGATCCTGTTATCGAGCTGGTCGGTTTCGTAGGCTGAATAGGCGTAATATGGGTTTGGCACAGCCCTGATGAGGTCAAGAGCAGTTTCTGCAACTTCTGTTACCCCCTTACTGGTGGCAAGGTCATCCGTAGTGAAAGTGTACATGGGGTAATTGTTGTTGACGGGACTGGCAGGACCGGTAGTGGCTGCCCAGAACTGGCGGTAAGGCCTGGAGACACGGAGTCTCACTTTCACATCAGTAGGAATCTGTGATGGATCATCAAGCTTATAGTCGTTGGCAATCATCGGGATGTTGACCCACATCGCATCAGCATAAACCCTTCTGGTGATGTTCTGGTTGTTCTGGATCAGGGCATTGTACATATAATTCCCTTCATCGTATGCCGGCATTGCATCGACGTCGGAGTTATGGCCGAAGACGTAGATGAAGTGTTTCCCGCCGAACAGGATCTGACCAAGGGTGATCCCAAGATTCGAATAGTAATTGCTGGTTGGGTTGAAGAGCATATCCCTGCCGTTTTCGCCTGCAAGCCAGGAGTCTTCACCGAAAGCCATATTGAGTCGTTCACCGGTTTCCAAATTGATGGCATAACCCGGGAAGAAGCTCATGCCTTCTGGTTGAGTCCCGTTGGCAGTTGCTTCCGGGGTGCCGGTATTGCCATCCCTGTCTTTGGAAGCCCCTTCACGGAGGTTCATCTTTTCAGCACCACCTTCAGTGAGTTTGGTATCCTCACCGGTTTCAATAACCGGGCATCGGGTCCACTTGGATTTATCCGAAGTGAAGACAATATCGACGCTATGCAGATTTCCTATGTTGTTCAGGTTACCAAATTTGCTCCACTGTGGGCCGTGTTCGTAGCGGGATGCAAGGCGGTATGGAGCCCAGGTGCCGTTCAGCACTTTTTCATAAAACTCGCTGGGGTCACGCCAGTTTTTCCCATCATTACCCGGATCGTAGTCGTTGTTATCAGGTTGGGCATTATCATCGAGTGTTCCTGAACGGATCCAGTTGAAAGGGCCCGGCTGGTCGAAATCGGGCACAGCGGTGAGCCAGCGCTTCGAGCTGTCGGCAAAGGTCATGGATGCTTCAATGAAGCCGTTGTTCACAGCATTGGTAACATCACCCGGAGGGGCAACCTGACCAATGGTGATTGCAATACCATAATCGAGAAGGAGTTGCTCATTCGCCACTTCAATGGTTTTCTGACTGTTGATGGTGTCAAACTCACCTTCGTTTTCGTAATAGAGTGTCCAGGTAGTGGCTCCGATCGGTTTGGTCGGATCGAATTTCAATGTGAATTTCCCGGGTTTTACATTGAGGGGATCAACTACTTTGACATTGATGGGGCCATGGCTATTGAGGTAGGTTGGATTTTCGGAGCGATGAGGTGCCCCGGCCATGATTTCATCAATGGATTCCTGGGTAAGGTCAAGCACCATCCCTCCATTGCCGTTTCCTTCAATCCGTGTAATTTTGGGTCCATCACCATACTTGGCGTTGACTTTTGTTCCGGCGGCTTCAGGAGCAGGGATATGTGGAATTGCGGGGATAGCAACGATAGATCCACCAGCCTGGGTCTTCCTGCTGGCGAGGTATGGCATTTTCTGCCCGCGGAGGCCGTCTGGAACGGAAGGATCTACGGAGTAAGGTGCAAATTCATTGTGGGCATATGCGATTGCAATGAAATAGTATTTCTTGTTGTTAACAAGTTTTTTATCTCCTGATGCAAATTTATCTTCAGTGATTTTTATGGAGTGGAACAGTCCTTCGTTGCCACCATTCACTTTTTCCCTGGGCACATTGAGTTCCAGGTATCCATCGTATTCCCAGTTGATGATTCTGGCGATATCGTTTTTTATGTCGCATTGTGCAACGAGGCGCACTTTATCGGCATCAGCCCTTTCGATATCACTAACTGTGACGGTATTATCACGGACCTGGAAGATCTGATAACCTTCAAACACATAGGTTGAGTCGCCACGGAGATGAGAAGGAATGGTATCCGGGAAAGCGATAGCAGGATCATACACGGAATAATCTTCGTTGTAATTGGGGTTGTTTTTCCTGTTAACGAGGAAAAGGATGAGTTCTTTATCAAGTTCCTGGATGACGAGATCGGGTGCATCGGGACCTTCAACGATAGCGAAGCAGTTGTCGAAGAGCCTCTGGCACTTGTCGTCAACAATGCGGAGGAGTTCCACAGAGGCCCAGGTGCCACCTGACGTAGCGCGAGCCCAGGGAATACCCACGGTGATATAGTTTACAGCACCGGATTCGAGGGTAAACGGACCTGCAGACTGCATAAACCTTCTGTCGAAAGGTTGGTTTCCTGCGGTTTGCTCCGTCCAGTATTTCGGGCCATTGGGTGGAGAACCGCCGGTACCCCAGTCGCATGGGTCGGAGTCACCGGGGAACATGAAGTCACATTCAGGGCCATAGGCACCCGAATTGGCATGGGCATTACCACCATACAGCATTTTGGTGCCATCTTTCCAGATACCGCGGAGGAAGTTGTAATATTCAATGGCAACATCGGGGTCGCTCATATAGGCAGCACCACCATTGTTGTGGTAAACAAACCTGCGCATTCCGAACCGTTCATTGTCTACGATGCCATCCTCAAAGTTCACACCGTTGATGCTTACGTCGCAGGCACGGGTTGTAAAGAATGAAGTATCACCGGTAATGGAGTCAATACTGATGTTAGTAATCCACTTGGGGTTGTCGATTCCGTCAGGATCCATATACGGGCCCTGGAAGAAGTCGACACCTACAGCCGGCGGATTGGAACCATACGCATAGACCTGACCGCTACCATCGATTTCAGGGCCATTGTAGCAGTATCCGAGACCACGCAACACATCGCAGCCGACATAGTCATCCCAACCGTGCCCAACGTCAGTGTCAACCCACTGTGAGAAGTAGGTTTCGGTGAGACGGAAGGTTGACCTGTTGATGATTTCATAGGAATAGAAGGTCATGTCGTTGATTTCGTCATTGGTGGTAAACCCGAAAGCCTGGGCACGGATCTCAAGTCCGATCGGTTCGCCGCCTGTTTCGGTGTGGATGTTCCCTTTGTCATTGAACACCCACCAAATGGTTTTATCCCCTTTAAGGATCTGGTCGGAAAGCCTTCCTCCGAAACTGATACCCATGGTTGATTCAACAGTAGGAAGGTCAGATTTACAGAGTTTGTTGGAACGGTCGAAATCGTAGTAAGGGTAATCACCGAGTTCCCACTCATAGATGCCATTCTGGTTCCTGTCGAAGAACGGGGCAAGATAAGGGGATTGTCCTTTGGCGGTATTTGCTTCCCATGGCCATTCCTGGATGATTTTTGGCGGGGCAGGGTAATCCGGAGTCGGAACAAACACACCGGTAGCCTCATCAATGTAGGAAAGGAATTCAGCTACCTCTGCCCTGGTGATGATGAAGTGCCTGTCGTATTCGCTACAGGTTTCATCATCCACAGCAGCCGTACCGTCAATGGTCAATGGCCCCGGCCAGTAGTCGTTACCAATCTGCCTGTAACGGAGAGCCGCAAGTTTAAGCTGGTCGTTAACGTCAAGGCCACCGATCCATAAGGAGGCAGAGAACATGGAAGTTTTCTTGGATCCTTTGGGGATTTCATACTGTGCTTCACCCTGAAGGTCCCACCACATGTCACCACCGGTGTTGATCCTTGCCCTGACATTGTTAATATCCAATTCTGTTGCACTGGTTGCAGGGAGACATCCGGCCGCGATCTTCTTGTTTCCTCCGGAAGGTGTCACCACGCCTGGTACTTTCTCTGCCTGGGCAGCTGAAGTGATCAATACAGCTGTGAGCGCCATCAGCAGATATCGGACTGATTTTTTCATCTTGGAATAGTTATTTGATTTCAATTTCATTTCATATTGGTGTTGAAAGACGTGCCGTATCTGTTAGAAACTGATCATGAGACCAATTCTGATCCGGCGTGGCAGTGAGTAGTTGTAGGGGTTGTTGACAGCGATGCCATACATGTCGCGGTATGCATCCGGGTCATTCTGGTCGTTGATCTGGGTCTGGAACTCTGCGGCGGAGAGGTAACCATCATCGTCGGGGTTACCGGTTGCCCGGTATACACCCATAACGTTTTTGGTGTTCAGCACATTGAGTACCTGCAGGTAAATATTCATGTAAACCTGTTTTCCCTTTTCACCTTCACCTACATTCAGGATAATGTCCCTGTCGACACGGGCATCAATGGTAAACTGCCACGGCAAACGTGAACCATTGAGCGATCCCTGGAGGATTGCGCCGCTGGTGAGGAGTGAAGCGTAAACCACGCTGGATTTGCTGTATGGCACCCCGGAACCTCCACGGAAGGTGAAGTTCAGACCGGTGCTTTCGAGCAGTTTGATTGATTTTTCGGTTCCGTCATTTTTCTTCCTGGTAATCACAGGACCGTTGTAACGATTTCCCTGATCGAACCGGTAGTCGACTACGGTAGAAATGGCATGCCGGCGATCGTAGGAGAGTGGGTTGGTGGTCCTGAGGTTCGGTTGTCCTGAACGGATCAGGGCAGCAGCTGATTCTTCGTTGGAGCCTGTCCCATCTGCAAACTGCATGGTGTAGCTTGCTTTTACCCAAACATTGGCACTTCTCCTGAGGTCATAGGCAACGGTGTACCCTTTGACAGTCCCGAAGTCAATATTGTTGTAGGAATAGTAATTTACAGGATATGCACCTGAATAGCGGTAAGACTGCACCAGATCCCTCATTTCACGGTAGAAAGCAGAGAGTTTGAGGGAAGAGTTTGCGTTAAGTTTCTGTTGAAATCCGATCTCATAGTCAACAGTTTTTTCAGGGAGCAGATTGGGGTTGTTGATGGAGGAACTCCCGAAGTTGTTGATAAACAGGTATTCGATGGGGTTCATCCTGTTTCCGTAGGTTGGCCTTTTTGTAAGGACGTCATAGTGGGCAAAGAAGAGGGCTTCATCGGAGATTGGGAATGAGAAGGAGATACGTGGCAGGAAGCTGGTCTGTGGTTCGTAATCTTTGAAAGCACTGGAGTTAATGGTTTCCTGATCCGGGTTAACGAGGTAAGGCGCGATGCCTGTGGCTGTTTCAAGTACCTTTGGATCGACGATCTCTGTCCCCTGCGCGTTGTACCATTGGCTTCCATTGCGGTAACCCACCACGGCAGATGGATTTTTGATATCGTTCACATAAACCACATAGTCAGAACCCACAGAGCTGGGGTGGTCCACAGCTACACCGGCAAGTTCGGTAACTTCACCAACCGATTTGGCTTCATAGAGGAGATAGGGGTCTTTGAGTACCTTTTGGTTGGCATCGAAGCGGTCAACACGGAGACCGATGTTGAAGATCAGGTCGCGGAAAGCAAATTTGTCTTCGACGTATCCGGCCATGTAAATAGGTTCGAAAGCTGCAATCGGCCTGGTGTACCTTCCGTCAACCTGTGCGGTGAAGAAGTCATCAAGGCTGGGTTTATAGTCAAGGATTTTGCCGGTATGGTCAAACCCGTAATAACCAACAAGGGCATTGTTTCCTGAACGGAGGAGTTCATCAGCGCTGAACCAGTCCACCTTAAAGGTTGAAGGATCCAGGTTGTCAACATCGATCCAGTCAAGCTCACCGTAGCCCAATTCTTTCCTGAGATTGTAATCGAAATAGAATTGTGAGTTAAGGTCAAGCAGCCTGTCATAATTGATGGTATCCTGGAATACGCCATAGCTGTCAAACACCGGATGGGGGTTATCTTTATCAAGTTCACGGATGTGAAAGTTTGCGTATTGCCTCATCACAGACCAAAGGCCAACAGGGGCAAGGCTATAGGCCCTGTCAATACGCTGTTCGTATTGCAATCCGAATTTCAGCGAGTGGTTTCCAATGTCTGCGGAGGCATGTGCTGCAACACCGATCTGTGTATTGAAGACTTTGCTGTAACCGCCGTATGGGCTACCGGTGTTGGGATAGAGGCCGTAAACTGATTGGGGGCCGTCACCGTTCAGCAGACCTTGTCCCTGCTGCACGAAGAAATAGTTCTGATAGTAACCGGAATAGAGGTCATACAGATTATAGTACTGCTGTGTGTAATTGGAGAGCAGCGGGTTGATCTCGGATGATTCAAAGGTGTAGAGCGTGTCGCGGAAGCCATTATGGATGTACACATTGTTATATCCGGCAATGGTATCATCGCCAAGTTCGTAAGAGTTGACCTTATAAGTTTGGAACTTACCCACATAACCATATTTGAACACATCGTCTTTATGATCCCTGTGCTCGCTCTTGGTGGAAGTTTTGGTGTAGTTGGCGTTGATGGTATAATAAAGGTTTTTGATCAGGGATCCGCTGTTGGGCGAGCTTTCAAAGCGTTGGGTATATCTTCCGAAGAAGCTGTATTCGCTGAAGGTGCTGTGACCACGGGTGTTTGGGTTGAACATTGCAGACCTGGCTGACCATGCATCAGCGTCACTGTAGTTCCACCGTGAGCCGACGGAAAGGTTGGCGGTTTTTGAGAGCCTTACATCGATTTTCCCGGAGAAACTGGCACCATATGAGGAGTTATACTCGTTGGTTTTGATGTTGATCAGGTCATCTTTCTGAATGTAAAGGCTGTTGGGGTATGCACCAAAACCGGTCCCGGAGGGGCGGAGCGGATTTTCCTGCAGGTTTTTGAGGGTTTCCGGGTTGACCGTCCAGTTTCCTCCGGCCGCCGGAGCGTCATCTTTAAAGTAGTTCATTTCACCGGAGAGGAAGTATCCGATCACAGAACGGGTCACATTGTTTTCTGTGCGCAGGAGCAGTGGACCCTGAAGGTTAAAGCCGAGGAGGTTATAGCCGTAAGCATCTGTGAGTTGGGAGGAAACAAGCTCGATCCCGGCGCCAAACTGCCTTGATGGCCCTTTTGTCGTGATATTGATGATACCACCGGTAGCATCACCGTACATGGCAGGAAGACCACCTGTGATCACCGTCACCTGGTCAATGGCTGCCTGGGGAACCCCACTGGAGCCCCTGACCCTTACACCGTCAACATAGGTAACGGTACCACTGGCACGCTGGCCACGGATACCACCAATGTTTCCGTTTTCATCGGCAAACACACCGCCAACGGTTGCGGCTACCGATGCTGCAGAACGTCCGGGCATCTTTTTGATCTCTTCTGAGGTCAGTGTTGCACCTGACTGGGTCTGGTCAGCATCAATCAAAGGCACCACATATTCCGTCACAACAAAGGTTGTCATCACAGTTTGCGTCGGCTTCATTTCGATGTTGTAGAACACAACCTGGCCGCTTTTGATGATAACGCCCTTGATTTTCTGGGGTTCAAACCCGACATAGCTGATCGTCAGGTCATAAGTCCCGGGGTTGATCGGGCGGATATGGTATTCGCCGTTGAAGTCCGTAGTACCCCCGGTAATCATATGTCCACCCGATTCAACAACAATATTGGCAAACGGAATAGCTTCTTTGTTCTCTTTGTTGGTAACTTTACCTTTAAGAGAACCCGCCTGCGAAAAAACCAGCATTTGCGATGCCAGTAATACTGCGATGGTCAATAGTAGTCTCTGAAACATATCGGTAATTTTATGTGATAATTCTGGTTATGTTAAGGGTCGAAAAAGGGCGTAAATTTAAAAATAAAACAATATCAACAACAAAATAATTTAACGAAGAAGATATACACATTTGAAAATCAAGCATAAGGTCTGTTAAGGATGGCGTTAAATATCACGGCTTTTTTCAGGTCGAATGAACTGCTCTCTTTGATCGGGTGTGTTGGAGATTTTGGAGCCACGGGTTGTTGAGTGAGGTCATCCTCGTCAGTCCAGGTTGAGGGGGTAACATCAAATCCCTCCATCATGGTTAAAGAGGATTGGGAATATTTGGGATTCTGGAAGTCATATGTTGCCACCTCCTCAGCTGATCCACCCATAGGTTCCAGTGTCTCGAGGGATTCAGCTTCATTCCATTGTTCTGACTCAATGGGTTGTTGCACCCCTTTATCGCCAAACATCTTTTTCAGCACTTCCTGCCAGTCCTCTTCTCCGCTACCCTGGTTAACCGGGGGAGCGGCAGGTGTGGATTGCTGCCCCTTTTTTTTGTTCACAGCTTTAAAAATGTTGATCACTACCGTCACGATGATGATCAATAAAAACAATAGTTCTTTATCCATGATAATTATGACTCAGTTCAGCGGGTAAATATACGCAAAGCCACTGAAAATACACATAGAAAAATGTTAAACATGGTCTTATGCTCCGATCTTTCTTGTCAAAGAACCCGCAGTAAAGGTATGGGATTGCTTTATAGGATTGTGGAATAAACAGTTTGCGGTGACAAACAAACAGTTTGCGGAAGTGATGGGGTCGGTGATCCGGTTATCAGAGGTGGCTCAGTTCTTCCAGGATCTTTTCCTTTTTTCTTCTGGAAACAGGAACGGTGGTTCCGTCATTCAGCAGGATATATCCTCCGTCGACCTTAATATAGCTTTTGATATACCTGACATTGACAAGATGTGATTTGTGCGGCCTTATGAATCCGAATTCACTGAGTAATTCTTCGTTTTCTTTAAGAGTCTTCGATACCATGATGGTTTTTCTGTCTTTAATGAAGAATCTGGTGTAATAGTCATCAGATTCGCAACGGATGATATCACGGATATCGATCACATGCATCCCTTCGGAAGTGGAGAGGATGATCCGTTTTGATGCGGTATTCTTCTCCTTCATGTTTTCGAGCAAAACCCGGATATGTTTGTTGATGGTGCCGTCATTCTTCTTTTGCTTCACCTTTTCAATGGCATTCCGCAATTCTGCGGGCACAATAGGTTTGAGAAGATAGTCCAGGGCACTGTACCGGATCGCTTTGATGGCATATTGATCATAGGCCGTAGTAAAAACCACCTCAAAACTTATCTCTTCCAGGTCTTCGAGCAGTTTGAAACCGCTGCCATCGGGCATCTGAATGTCAAGAAAAACCACATCCGGCTTGTGCTCAAGAATGGTCTTGATGCCACTGGCATATCCGTCGGCTTCCGCAACCAGATCCACGTCTTCGGCGGAGTATTTCATCAGAAGGCCGGAAAGGGTGTCGCGGCTCCGTTTTTCGTCATCAATCACAATAGCCCTGATTTTCATTTTGTTCTGTTTTATTTGGGTTGATTATATCTCGATGAAGGGCATCCGGATCTCCACCCTGGTTCCACAGGGGATTCCGTGCTCGTCAAGTTTATCGATTACATTTACTTTTAACTCTTTCTCATTGTTTTTATTCAGGATATCGAGTCTTTGCTGGGTAATGAGCATACCACTGGACTTTCTTTCCAGGCCTGATTCCCGTGCCAGCTGCATCGCTTTTTCCCTTCCTACCCCGTCATCCTCCACCACACAGAAAATACAATCGGGATGTTGCAGCATACTGATTTTCACCACCCCTTTCCCTTTTTTGTACATCAGTCCATGAATGATCGCGTTTTCCACATAGGGTTGCAGAATCATAGGCGGAACACCCGTGAATTCATCATCAATCACCGGATCAATATCCAGTTCGAAGCTGAACTTGTCATCGAACCGGAGTTGTTCAATTTCCAGGTAATACTTAAGTGCCACCAGCTCTTCCCTGACAGGGATAAATGATTCCCGGCTGTTGGCAAGCACCTGCCTCATCAGCCTTGCAAACTTAGCCAGGTACACCACCGCGGTGTCTGCATCGTTGTTGATCATATAACTCTGGATGGAGTTAAGGGTGTTGAAGATGAAATGGGGGTTCATCTGGAGCCGAAGGGCTTTCTGCTCCAGATCGAAATATTGTTTCTCCATCTCCAGGAACTGCTTCTCGATGAAGTGCTTCCGGTTTATTCTCCTGATTCTTCCCATTACCATAATATATACCAACAGCACAACGG
>JAWOGX010000135.1:0-2901 GCA_046496455.1 Bacteroidales bacterium
CTCGGTATCGACAAGGCCCTGAACCGATATTGCCGGGAAATGACCGAGCGGTCCGGGGTCAGGATTGAATACGTAAGTTATGGTATCCACCTGCCACCTGGCAATGATTCTTCGACCCAAATCTTCCGTATAGCCCAGGAAGCACTGACCAATGCCATCAGGCATGGCCAACCTTCAGAAATTAACGTCCAGCTATTAGGCAGCCGCGACAAGATCACGCTGGTAATCCAGGATGACGGGTCGGGTTTTGATCCTGCTGTGGTAAGGTTTAAAAAGGGCACCGGCCTTGATCACATGCGGGACAGAGTCACCATTCTTCACGGGACTTTTGAACTTGATTCGGCACCTGGTGCAGGCACCACGATTACCGTTAAAATACCATCAGAGCATGAAAAGCAACCCGGTTAGAGTACTGCTGGTGGATGACCACCGTATCTTCAGGGACGGCATTGTATCGATGTTTCAAGTCACAGGGGAGGTTGATATCGCCGGGTTGGCATCAAACGGTACAGAGGCGATTCAGCAGATACACACCCTGAAGCCGGATGTAGTGGTGCTGGACCTCTCCATGCCAGGCATTGGAGGTTTGGAGGTACTGAGGTCGGCTCGGAACGCTGCTCACAGGCCAGGATTCCTGGTCTTGTCTATGCATACAGACATTGCCTTCGTAAAAGAAGCGCTCAGCTCCGGAGCCCGAGGTTATATCTGTAAAGAAGATACCGACAGGACTGAATTGCTCGAAGCCATAAAAACCGTTGCGCAGGGGGGCTCATATTTTGGTAAAACCATTCGGGATCTGATGCAGCAACAATTTGTAACAGGGCTCACAACTCCGGGAGATATTAATGATGACGAACCCGGGCTGGAGGTTCTTTCCAGACGGGAAACCGAAATTCTTAAGCTGGTTATGGAAGGGATGAGCAACCAGGAAATTGCGGATGCAAACTTTGTAAGCATCCGCACCGTGGAAGCCCATAAAAACAACATCATGACAAAGCTCAACCTCAAGAATACCGTAGAACTGGTCAAGTATGCCATCCGCCACAAGTTCTTTGAGGTATGACTATTTGGTGATTTTCTTATCTGAATTAGGTGTTTCACCTAGGTTTTCACGCTAAACCTTTTATGCTCCTTCCGGTCAAACAGCGTAAATTGGCCAGGTGAATTTTCTTCTATAAACCACATAAACACGACACACATGAAAGGAAGACCTACACAACGATTGATGAGCATTGCCCTGGTATTTGCTGCCTGGGTATTTATGCTCTCACAGGCGGCAGCCCAGGAGAAAGGCTCGATCTACGGGAAAGTATTCGACAGCAAGAGCGGGAAACCACTCGTAAGTGCTGTGGTAGTGGTGACGCCCGTGAACATTACGACCTCTGCCAATGATGCCGGAGCCTATGAAAGTGGTGCACTGGCTCCGGGCGTTTACTATGTAAAAGCCAGCCACCTGAGTTATGAACTGAAAGAAGTTGCAGTCACCCTTGGTGCCGGTGAACGGCGCCAGGTGGATCTTTACCTGAACCCGGCACCCAATATGCTAAAGATGATCATTGTCAAAGATCAGTATGTCAAAGATATCCCTTACATGCAACACACCCTGCTCAAAGAAGACATTGAGATGATGGCAGTGCGTGACATAGGGGATCAGCTGAGGATGCTGCCAAATGTGGGGGGGGTCAAAAAAGGTGGGGTGAATATCGACCCGGTTGTTAGGGGGTTTAAATACTCACAAATCACCGCTTTGCTTGATGGCGCAGTTGCTATTGAAGGTGGATGTCCCAACAGGATGGATCCAACCACATCGCACATTGCCCTTGACGACATGGCTGAGATGCAGGTTTTCAAAGGGCCTTTTGCACTGCGTTACGGTTCGGTTTTCGGGGGCGTGGTAAACCTGATCCCTGTCAAACCCATGCCCAATGATATCTTCACGGTTAATGTCAAAGGTGTCAGGGCATATGAATCCAATTGGAATGCAAACAGAGAGTATGTCAATGTTTCTGGGGGAAACCAGAAAGTCTATTTCCTGGCATCCGGTTACCAGTTGAAAGCAGGCAACTATAAAGATGGCAACGGCACCCTTTTCAGCACCAACTACCACAAGTTCGGCTATAAGGCAGCAGTTGGTTTCAGGCCCTTACGCAATCACGAAGCGATGTTCTCATTCAGCAACAGCATGAGCAAAGGGGTGATGTTCCCTGCCCTCCCCATGGACGACAGGACGGATAACAGCCGGGTTATCTCGTTTGATTACAAGATCGGCAAACTGACTGAAACCATCAACTCTGTTGACCTGAAACTCTATTCAACGTTGGTGGACCATACCATGGACAACAAGGAGAGGCCTTTTTCAGATACCACCGTGGCCATCGCCCACATCATTGCTGAGGTGCAGGGGCTGAGATTCGAGACAGGCCTTAATGTTTTCGGAGGGCATATGTACGTTGGTGTTGACCAGAAAACCATCACCAAGGATGGAGACAGGGCCAAGCACATGATCCTCCAGAATCCCATGAATGGCATGGTGCCTTTGAAAATGGAGCAGTTGTGGAACAATGCGGAAATCACCAGTTCTGCTTTGTTTGCAGAATACAAGAAACGGATTGACCGTCTGGACATCATTGCAGCAGCGAGGTTTGAGCTGAACAATGCCACTTCGGATACCATCATACTTTACGGGGGAACCCCGATGGCTCCCGTTGAGCTGATCAACATTTCCGAGACGGAAAGCAACCTGACCGGCTTAAGTGTAAGTGCCGGGGCAACCTATAACTTCAACGAAAAGCTCGCCATGAGCCTTGCGGTTGGCCGGGGCACACGCTTCCCCGACATGCTGGAACGCTTTATCGTGGCATTGCCGGTTGGCTTCGACAACTTCGAATACATGGGCAACCC
>JAWOGX010000157.1:0-7525 GCA_046496455.1 Bacteroidales bacterium
AAATAAGTAATAATCGCCTCATGTTCCTCCAACCGACCTTGGATCTTCTCCAAAGAAGGCATTTCAAAATTAAGAAAAAATCCGATGCTATTTTGATTCATTTTCATCCTACATCTACATTCTTTTTATCCTGCTCCTTCCGTTGAAGACTCCCCAGTCACTGATGGTCGTAGCCGGTTTCCTCATGGGGATCGTCATCGACTTTTATTCGGGGATGATGGGGATTCATACTGCTGCAACGCTGTTTGTGAGTTTTTACAGAAACAGGATCATGAAAGTGGTCATCGGGATTACGGAAGAAGATTTTGTATCAGTACCTGGTCTGAAGACACTTGGTTCATTCAGGTTTATCTATTATGCCGGTGTGATTACACTGATTCATCATTTGATTCTTTTCTATCTTGAAGTATTTACCTTTCAGCATTCAGGTGATACATTGATCAGGGTACTGTCAAACACCGTCGTATCGTTGCTGTTCATGGTGATAGCGATGATTTTGTTTGAAAGGAGGAGATTTGAGCACTAACACAGGCCGCCGTGTGGAGATCATGGCCCCGGTTGGAAGCTACGAGTCGCTGGTGGCCGCACAGCAGGGGGGGGCAGATTCGGTCTATTTCGGTGTCGGGAAGCTGAACATGCGATCAGGCAGTTCACGAAACTTCACCCTGGAAGACCTGGAAAAGATCACCCGATTTGCCCACGATCACGGGATCAGGACCTATCTTACCCTCAATACGGTAATCTACGATCACGAGATGGATGAGATGCGCCGGGTTGCAGATGCAGCGAAAAAGGCGGGCATTTCGGCCATCATTGCTTCCGATATGGCGGTAATCAGTTATGCCAGGAGCATCGGGATGGAGATCCACATGTCGACCCAGACCAATGTGAGCAACATTGAAGCGGTAAGGCACTGGTCGGCCTTTGCGGATGTGATCGTGACAGCGAGGGAGTTGAGCCTTGACCAGGTAAGCGGGATCATTGGCACCATACAGCGGGATGGTATCCGAGGTCCGTCAGGCAATCTTGTCGAGGTGGAACTGTTTGCCCACGGGGCGTTGTGCATGGCCATCTCGGGGAAATGTTACCTGAGCCTCGACTACGAAAACAGCTCCGGCAACCGCGGCCAGTGCCTTCAGTTATGCCGCCGCCCTTACAAGGTTACCGACCTGGATGGGAAGCACGAGATGGTGATCGACAATGAGTACATCATGTCACCCAAAGACCTGTGCACGATAGAATTTCTGGATAAGATCCTGGATGCCGGTGTCATGGTACTCAAGATAGAAGGGCGCGGGCGGCCGGCAGATTATGTAAAAACGGTAGTATCCTGTTATCGCGAGGCTGCAGACTACTGGCTTACCGGGCGCTGGAGCGATGCTCCAATGGAGGAATGGATGGCACGGCTCCGCGCAGTTTACAACCGCGGATTCTGGGAGGGGTATTATCTCGGAAGGAAGCTAGGTGAGTGGACCAAAACTTACGGAAACCTGGCTACCCATAAGAAGGTCTATGCCGGCAAGGTGAACAACTTTTTCTCAAACCTCTCCGTGGCAGAAATCAAGGTTGAGGCAGAACCACTTGCCAAAGGGGACACTATTGTCATCATAGGGCCTACTACCGGCGTTTATGAGGATGTGCTGCAGGAGATCAGGGTGGACCTTCAGCCAGTTGAGGTTGCTGAAAAAGGGGAACTCTGTTCGTTCAGAACCAGTTCACCCGTTCGCCGCGGAGATAAGCTTTACAGGGTTGTGCCCGCAGGCACGGTCAGCGACTATCAGTAGCCTGCAGTTGCCGCAACCAGGCATATTTCAGCCTGACACCCCGTGCGTTCCCTTTGCACACTTCGAACCCCTTCGCTCCATCAAGAAATCCCCCGCGGAAAACATAGTCACGAACGAACCGGATTCCGGGAGCAACCCACTGCTTCAGCAACGACACCCTCTTTCCTCTCCTGAAAAGTTCTTCCGCCGACATCCGCGCATATTTCTCCGTCTGCTGCCGGTAATCCTCACGGGTATAAAAGGAGTAGTGCAGCAGGTCTCCATGCAGATGTACCCTGTCGGGCCTGCCATTGAACACAGGTTTTTCGTGAATGTATCCTTCCCAGCGCCCAAAGTCCCTGTGCCATATCCTGATCTTCGGGTCAGGATACCAGCCGGAATGGCGGATCCAGGTGCCGCAGAAGTTGGTCAGCCGGTTAAAGGAGAAGATGCGGTTTTGGGGAAGATCCGGGGTGAAGTGTTTTTCGATCGAGTCCCTCAGTTGGGGCGACAGCGCTTCATCGGCATCCAGGCTGAGTACCCATGAATGGATTGCCTGGCTGTTGCCGAAATTCTTGGCTGAGGAATACCCTTCCCACTCCCGGTGGATTACCCGCACCCCTTGCGCCCTGCAGATGGAACAGGTCTGGTCTGTTGATCCGGAGTCTACCACAACGATGTCATCGGTCAGTCCTTCAACGGAACGCAGCGCACGCCCGATGTTCCGCTCTTCGTTAAGGGTGAGTATGATGACTGATAACATAATCGCTTTGTGGTTCGGGGAAAAGCAAAAGTAGCAAATCCGCAGAAAAACCAACCCTGGAATAAAAATACGGCTTATGTACCACCATGAAGGTGAAAAAAACTGCATTTGCGCTTCCGTTTTTTCGGTCTTCAGGCATATATAGGTTGAAATTGAAACGGGCAATGAATTTTGAAAAGATCAATATGCAAAGGATGTGCAGGGCAGGCCTGATGCTGGTGTGGGTGATCGGAATGTTGGGATGGAACAGTTTACAGGCACAACTGGCGGATGACTTCTCTTCCGGGATGTTCAGTACCCAAGGCTGGCGGGGTGATACAACCCACTTCCGGTTTACGTCGTCGTCTGCCGTTCCCCCTGCGCAGCACCCTGCAATTCAGCTCTACACCTCAGGAACAGTCACCTCTGCCATCCATGCTTCAGCACCATGGAGCGCAATGCTGGAGTGGAGCGCCTGGGTCAAGCTCTCCTTTAATCCGTCAGCGTCAAACTTCGCCAGGTTTTATCTGACCCCCGGAAAGGGTTTCCCTGCTGATCCTGATCAGTGCCTCTTCGTGGGGATCGGCATGGTGAATGACCGCATCGGACTATACCAGCATGATGGCGGACAATTCGTGACGCTGATCCAGGACACGCTGAACCTGATGAACCAGTCTACCAACCAGGTGCGGGTCAGGGTAAAGATGAAGAATCACTGGTGGTATCTCGAAACCGATCACACCGGCGGGGATAACTTCATTACAGTTGACTCGGTATTCCTGCAGCTGGCCCCCGATTCTGCCCTCGCCGGAATTTTCTGTCAGTATACCTCCAGCAATGCCACAAAGTTCTATTTTGATGATATTTACTGTGGTATGTTGTGGATAGATACCGTACCTCCTGCACTCCTCTCTGCCATTGCCCGGGATCAGTATCAGGCCGACCTGTGGTTTTCTGAGGCCCTGAATGAAATCGTAATGAAAGACCCTGGCTGTTTTGAAGCGGACCACCAGGTTGGGAACCCCCTCCTCATCTTCGCAGACCCGACGGACCCTACCAGGATCCGGCTGGTTTTCGGTAACCCTTTCCCCGATGGGGTCCCGTGCATTATTTCCATCAAATCGGTGTCGGATAAGTCGGGCAACATCATGAGAGATACGGTGGCTGAAATATTATGGTACAATGCGATGAGGAATGATGTGCTGATCACGGAGGTGATGGCAGACCCTTCCCCACCGGTGCGGCTGCCTGAGTCGGAATACATTGAACTTTACAACAACACAGACCTGGCAATCAGCCTGTGCGACTGGTTTCTCTGGATTGATGCAACCAGGATACCCTTACCTTGCATGACCCTGAATTCAAAAACCCATCTCATTCTGGTGAATGAGAAAGACACCAGCTTGTGGCAAGGATACACTACCCTGCTGGGGTTGCCAAAACTGACCCTGAAGAACGACGGGGCCTGCCTTGCCATCCAGAACCACCTCGGCGCACTTGTCCACAGTGTTTGCTACCAGTCGGGATGGCATGCTACGACGCTGCACGGTGAAGGGGGTTACGCCCTGGAACTGCGGGACCTGTTGAACCCCTGTGATCAGCGCGAAACCTGGACTACCAGTACAGATATCTCCGGGGGGACCCCCGGACAGAGCAACTCCCCTTTTCCTTCTTTCCCCGACATGAAAGCCCCCATTCCCCTTAAAGTGAGCGTCCCTGATAACCAGACCGTTATGCTCACCTTCAGCGAACCCATTGATACCATCAGGCCGATGACCACCCTCTTTGCCATCGAAGGGATGGCAGATCCCTGGGCCTCCTTCGAACTGATTGCACCGCTCTACCAGAATGTGTATTTCACGCTGAAGCAACCTATCCTTCCGGATACGGTGTACTTCCTGGTACAATCCGACACCCTGGCAGACTGCACGGGGAATTACTCCCTCAATAACAGGCTTCCCTTCGGAATTCCTACACTCCCCGACAGCCTTGACGTCATCTTTAATGAAATCATGTACAAGCCTGATGACAACGGTGCGGAATACATCGAAGTGTACAACAGGTCCGGAAAGATCATTGACCTTTCTGGCTGTCTTCTTGCCCGCACCAATACGGTAAACTTTATCTTCAGTGACCTGTATCCCCTTACCGATGAGTCATCTCTGCTTTTTCCGGGTGGATATGCCGTTGTGACCAGGGATGTGCAAAGGCTGTTGAGCCGTCATATGCATGCTGATCCTGGCAGTGTATTTCTCGCCTCGTCACTCCCTTCCCTGCCCGATCTGGGTGCAACCTATGCCATTGTCGGGCAGCACGGCAGGATCATCGACCTGCTTCAATACAGCGATGATTGGCATGCCCCTTCTCTTGCTGACACACGGGGTATTGCACTGGAACGACTCTCATCGGATATGCCGGCTTTGAGAAAGGAGAACTGGTTTTCTGCTGCTGCCGGATCAGGTTGGGGAACACCAACCCATCCCAATTCTCAGTCCCCGCCAGGGGCAGCAGGCAATATCCGCATCACGGTTGACCCACCCTGGTTTTCCCCGTCAGGTCTGCAAGGGAGTCAGCTCACCTACCTCCATATTCAGCAGATAGAACCAGGAAGCCTTCTTTCTGTTTGTGTTTTTGACGAGGCAGGGCGCCCGGTAAGGCACCTGGTGCGTGAAGCGGTGGCCGGAAAGACAGAGATGTGGCCATGGGACGGCTATTCTGATCTTGGCAAGATATGTCCGGGAGGGGTTTACGTGGTGCAGGTCACCATTTTCCAGATGCCTGGACACCATAGCCGATTCAGGGTGCCGGTGGTGCTGATCTCAGAGTAGCGCAACCCCGTGAACCGGATCAATAAGGAGTGGGTGTATTCTTTCCCCGAAAATTGCGTAATTTTAAGCCTCAATTCCAGGAGATGAAAAGAGCGCTGAACACCCTTGTTATTGCCATTGGCCTATCCCTCACCCTATCCGGTCAACCCCTCCCTGATCGTGATGGTGGTACTGAAAATCTGATCAAAGGATACGGCTATGGTTTAGGCGGGGGGATTACTCATTCTTCTTACACGGGTGATTCGGCAGGATACACCGGTATTGGTATGCCGTATGCCGGTGGGTTCATCAGTCTGGCACTCCGTTCGAAAGCGGGCCTCAATGCTGCTTTCCATTATACGGTGAAAGGGATCAACAGGGAAACCCCCTATGAACGGTATCGATATACTTACATCAGCAGTGAACTTACCGGATATTACCGGTTTATGGATTTCCTTTTGCTTGAAGGGGGTTACCGCTACGGCCTGGAGCACGCCTCCAGGATGATCATCCTGAACGGGGCCAATGCCTCCGGAGTGGAGAAGAGGGATGTTCCCGGATTTGGCAGCTACGGCCAGTGGGTGGCTGGTGCATCTGTCAGGGTCGGGCCTGCTACATCCGTGGTGTTCCGCTACGGCATCCCTTCCCCTTCTGTCCCGATGACCCACTTCCAGGCAGGCATACGGTTCGACCTCTCAAAGCAATTCGGAGGCTCAAAGGTTTTAGAGAAACAACATGAGCAGACACTTGCCCGTCTTCAGGCGCAACAACTCAGGGAGGGTGTGCTGCTTGTCCGCCTGAAATCGATGCGCAGCACCATCCTGGCCCTTGAAGAATATGGTCGCTTTACAGAAGCGCAGGAGGTGAAGGCATCCGCCGGGAAAGAACACCAGGAGGTGATTAACGGTTTCAAAGCACTCAACTTCTGTAAGGTGCTCTACTTTTATGATTACCACTCCAACCTCGTCAGGTCCGGAGAGCTGGACACTATCCTGCTGAATGACAGACTGGAGCCTGTATCTCCGGACAGCATCACCGGAAAAATTTTCGTTGCGGAATTCGGAGAGTATGAATCCCCCGAGAAATCCTACCATGTCAGACACGACTATCAGTATCTGAAAGAAAACAACATCTCCCCCGACAGTTCTGCAGCCTGGATCACTTACGGGCACAAGGGACTGGGGATCGGTGGTATTGTGATGATGGATCAGCAGTTTGAACCGCTCCTGCAACCCTTCCCTGTGTTCACGCCCATCACCAACAAAACCATCTTCAGGTTCGACGACAGATACACCAGGGCTGTCAGAAAACTGAACGACAAGTTGTTCAGCCTTTTGTTTTCAGAATAGCTCTTTCAGTGCTGTTTTGAAAACTATACCGAAAAATTTATGGATTACCGGGATGAACCGGGATTGAGCCAATACAGGTCTACCTTATAGCGCCACAACGGGAATCTCCTGACGGAATCAGCCTGAACAGTCGACGCAGCCCCATCGCTTATCAGCCCACCCCTGCTGTCATCCTGATCGCTCTCCATTACCATCATCCTTGATCCTGAAACTTTATCATCATTCAGGAAGCCATGCCACACGGGGATTACTTTGGCTTTGGTCTGCCATGCGACAGAGGCTGCCCAGGTACCGGTAATGGTTTCCCCGTGCCAGTCGTATTGTCTGAGGTAATCGTTCACCTCCTGTAATTCACAGGTTCGGCGCTGCCATGCCTGGTGGTTGTGGCACAGCTGCCAGGCACCCAGGAATGCTGCAAAGACCACGGCAACAATGGCAGAGCTCTTCCTGTGGTTCCACGCTACCTGGCACACGGCAGCAATCACCACAGCCAATGCCGCATAAGCAGGAACCATGTACCGGTGCGGCATGTAGGTCATCGGCACCTTGTGAAGTTCCAGCAACAACCAGAGCAACGACCCGAGGAACAGCAACCGGTCAGGGGTACGCCAGGCACTGGGTTGGATGGCAAACCAAAGCAGACCGGTCACTATGGCCAAACCACCGGAAACCAGCAACGGCTTCAGGTAGGGCACAAACAGCAGTTCTGTGAAATTGAACCTGGATTGCCCGAGGAGATGAACCAGGGTTGAAGGGTACCTTGCATCGGTCTCTCTCAGCATCACCAGGTTGTAAAACTCCCTGTTCGGCAGATACCACACAAGCAGATAGATGCCTGCCAGGGCAAGGGTGAATGATACCGAA